>ONVE01000175.1 GCA_900321215.1 uncultured Eubacterium sp.
ACAGGCTACAAAGAACGCCGGTAAGATCGCAGGTCTTGAAGTAAAGCGTATCATCAACGAGCCTACAGCAGCAGCTCTTTCATATGGTCTTGACAATGAAAAAGAGCAGAAGATTATGGTTTATGACCTTGGTGGTGGTACATTCGATGTATCTATCATTGAAATCGGTGACGGTGTTATCGAAGTACTTGCAACAGCAGGTAACAACAAACTCGGTGGTGATGACTTCGATAACGCAATCACACAGTACATGTTAGACGACTTCAAGTCAAAGGAAGGCATCGACCTTTCAGGCGACAAGATGGCTATGCAGAGACTTAAGGAAGCTGCAGAGAAGGCTAAGAAGGAGCTTTCTTCACAGACAGTTACAAATATCAACCTTCCTTTCATTACTGCAAACCAGGATGGTCCAAAGCACTTCGATATGGACCTTACAAGAGCTAAGTTTGATGAACTTACAGCTGATCTTGTTGAGGCAACAAGAGGACCTGTTAAGCAGGCACTTGATGATGCAGGACTTACACCTGCAGAGATCGACAAGGTACTCCTTGTTGGTGGTTCTACAAGAGTTATCGCTGTTAAGGATGCAGTTAAGACAATCACAGGTAAGGATCCATTCCAGGGTATCAACCCAGACGAGTGCGTTGCTATCGGTGCTTGTATCCAGGGTGGTAAGCTTGCAGGTGATGCAGGCGCAGGCGACATCCTCCTTCTCGATGTAACACCACTTACACTTTCAATCGAGACAATGGGCGGTATCGCAACACACCTTATTGAGAGAAATACAACAATCCCTACAAAGAAGAGCCAGATCTTCTCTACAGCACAGGATAATCAGGATGCCGTTGATATCAACATCGTACAGGGTGAGCGTGAGTTCGCTAAGGACAACAAGTCACTCGGTAGATTCAGACTTGATGGTATCGCTCCTGCAAGAAGAGGCGTTCCACAGATCGAGGTTACATTTGATATCGATGCAAACGGTATCGTTAACGTATCTGCTAAGGATCTTGGTACAGGACGTGAGCAGCACATCACAATCACATCTGGTACATCACTTTCAGATGAGGATATCGAGAGAGCAGTTAAGGAAGCTGCAGCTTATGAAGCAGCTGATAAGAAGCGTAAGGAAGGCATCGAAGTAAGAAATGATGCAGACGCTATGGCATTCCAGACAGAGAAGGCTCTTAAGGAAGTTGGAGACAAGCTTCCAGAGGCTGACAAGAAGAAGGTTGAGGATGACCTCAAGGCACTCAGATCTATCATCGACAGCACAGATATTGAGAACCTTACAGAGTTCGATGTTGAGAAGCTTAAGTCAGGAAGAGAAACACTTATGACTTCAGCTCAGAACCTCTTCGCTAAGCTTTATGAGCAGAACGGACCTGGAGCAAATGCAGGTACAGGCGCAGGAACACCAAACTTTGGTGATGATGTGGTTGACGGAGACTTCAAAGAAGTGTAAAATGAATAAAGCAGATTAGTTTTCTACATGGATTCGTGTCGGTAGTATGATTCTGCCGGTACGAATCCATTGTAAGTATAAGGAAAAGTTGAAAAGGGGATAATATGGCGGAAGTAGCAGATAAGAGAGATGCGTATGAGGTACTTGGGGTATCGAGAAACGCAAATGACAATGATTTAAAGAAAGCATACAGAGTCCTTGCGAAGAAGTATCATCCGGATGCTAATCCGGGAGATAAGGAAGCTGAGGAGAAATTCAAGGAAGCTTCCGAGGCTTACGCTATCCTCAGTGACGCTGAGAACAGGAAGAAATACGATCAGTACGGATGGAGCGCATTTGATCCAAATGGCCAGAATGGTGATGGTGGATTTGATTTTGCCGACATGGGAGATATTTTCGGAGATATCTTCGGAGATATGTTCGGCGGCGGAGCCAAGAAATCACAGACCAATGGTCCTGTTAAAGGCGCTGATATTAAAACTACTATCCGTTGTACATTTGAAGAGGCTGTATTTGGTACACAGACTGATATCGAACTTCCTCTTAAGGACGAATGCCCTGTATGTCAGGGTACCGGTGCGCAGCCGGGACATCCTGCTGAGACCTGCGGAAAGTGCGGTGGTAAGGGCCAGGTAGCATTTACCCAGCAGTCACTTTTCGGTATGAACAGAACGATCCAGACCTGTCCGGATTGTCAGGGAAGCGGCAAGATCATCAAGTTTAAGTGTAGTAACTGTGCAGGTTCAGGCTTCGTAAAGAGCAAGAAGAACATTCAGATCAAGGTTCCTGCAGGTATTGATAACGGTCAGAGTATCAGACTTCGTGAGATGGGCGAGCCTGGTATCAACGGCGGAGGAAGAGGAGATCTTCTCGTAACTATCCTCGTTGATAAGCACGCTATCTTCTCAAGACAGGAGTACGATCTGTATTCAACAGAGAAGCTCAGCTTCACTCAGGCTGCACTCGGCGGCAAGATCAACATCAATACTATTGATGGACCTTATGAATATGATCTTCAGCCTGGTACACAGAACAATACCAAGATCACTCTGAAGGGCAAGGGTGTTCCTACACTTAGGAACAAGAGCGTCAGAGGTAATCATTATGTAACACTCAGCGTTGAGGTTCCTGAGAATCTTACCGAGGAGCAGAAGCAGGTACTTGCCAAGGTTAACGACCCATACGGCGTTGAAGTCAGAGCGGCTACAGATTCGCTCGGCGGATTTACATTTGGCAGTCACAAAAAGAAGAGAAAAAGGATATAAGAAAATATGATATGGAAAAAGTTAACGATCGATACGAGTGTAGAGGCTGTTGACCTCATAAGCGAGTTCCTCAGCGAGCACAGCGTTGAAGGCGTTATGATCGAGGATAACGTACCTCTGTCGGAAGACGACCTGAAGTCAATGTTTGTCGATATTCCTCTTATCGAAGGTGAAAATGATGGTACAGCCAAAGTTTCATGTTTCGTTGACGATTCATTTGATATTGACGGACTTAAGGCGGATATAGCGGCAGAGCTTATCCGCCTTAAAGAGTTTATAAATGTCGGCAGCGCTGAGATAACTGTCGGCGAGACAAGTGATGACTCAACCTGGCAGAACAACTGGAAACAGTATTTTAAGCCTTTCAGGCTTTACGACAACATAGTCATCCTTCCAACCTGGGAGGAGTTTGACGACATCAGACCGGACGATATAGTTGTATCGATCGAGTCTGTAATGGCATTTGGAACAGGAACCCACGAGACGACCAAGCTCTGCATCGGACAGCTTAAGAAATACCTTAAGCCGGGCCAGTCGGTTTTCGATATCGGAAGTGGAAGCGGAATCTTATCGATCATCAGTGTTTACCTTGGTGCGGGCTATGTTCATGGCATGGATATCGATCCTGATGCGGTTAAGGCCAGTTTCGAAAATGCAGAAGCCAACGGATTCGATAAGGACAGAATTGAATTCACCTGCGGCAACCTTCTCGACAGCAATTATATTGCAGGAGTTTCGAAGGAGAGAACAGGAGATTTTGGACAGAATGCTGAAAATGCAGGTTCGCAGGCAGTTGACAGAAAGTATGATATAGTTGTTGCAAATATTCTTGCAGACGTTATCATGCCGCTTTCTGCAGTTGTCAGACCTTACATGAAGGAAGACGGACTCTTCATCACTTCAGGCATCATTGACATGAAGGAAGAAGAGGTTAAGGCAGAGCTCCTGAAGAATGGCTTTGAGATCATTGACGTGATCCATATGGGTGAGTGGGTATCGATTGTCTGCAAGTAATGGCTTGATGTAAGACATGGTGGAAATATGAGTTTATACAGGTTTTATGTAGAAGGATGCAGCGAGGCATCTGATAAAATATATATCTCCGGCAAGGATTATAATCATATCAAAAATGTTCTGAGGCTCAGGATCGGAGAAGAGATCATCGTGAGCGATGGCACTTCGAGAGATTATCATTGCAGGATCTCGGATTATCCGGAAGAAATGGTTGAGGCAGAGATCATTGATATAAATGATAATGCTACAGAGCTTCCGGCGAAGATAATTCTCTTTCAGGGAATGCCGAAGGCTGATAAGTTCGAGCATATAATTCAGAAAACGGTTGAACTCGGCGTGCATGAGATTTATCCGGTAATGATGAAAAGATGCGTTGTGAAACTTGAATCGGGAGGTTCGGGAAAATCCGGCGGTTCGGGTAAGGAGGCGAAGAAGCTTCAGAGATTTAACAAGGTATCCGAGGCGGCTGCAAAGCAGTCCCAGAGAGGAATCATTCCTGAGGTTAAGAGCTTTATCAGTTTCCGGGATGCAGTCGACATGGCGGCTTCGATGGATATGATGCTCATACCTTATGAATCAGCCCGTGGGATGGATTATTCGAGAGAGATCATAAATAGCATTCGAGAGTTGTGTAAAAAGACAGATTCTACAAAACCGACTGTTGGAATATTCATAGGACCTGAGGGCGGATTTGCACCTGAGGAGATCGAGTATGCGAAGGAGAAAGGCGGAGTTATCATTTCTCTGGGCAATCGAATCCTGAGAACAGAGACGGCAGGGCCGACCATTATGTCGATTTTAGGTTTTGCTTTAGATGATTGACGCTATATAAGAAAGATTACAGGACAAGAAAAATGGAAGCATATTTTGATAATTCGGCAACAACGAAGGTTTATCCGGCGGTGAAGGATATCATGATCAAGGTCATGGAGGAGGATTACGGTAATCCGTCCTCACTTCACATGAAGGGCGTTGAGGCCGAGAGATATATTAAAAAGGCGCAGGAGAGCGTTGCGAAGACGCTGCATTGTAAGCCGGAAGAGCTTATCTTTACGAGCGGCGGAACTGAGAGCAACAACCTGGCGCTGATTGGTACGGCTCTTGCGAAGAGGAGGCTCGGAAAGCATATCATTTCTACGGAGATCGAGCATGCGTCAGTTCATGCAACGCTGGATTTCCTGAAGAGTCTCGGCTTTGAATATACACTTATCGGAACAGATGAGCACGGCGTGATCGATCCTGCTGAGGTCGCAAATGCGGTCAGGGAGGACACGATACTCGTTTCCTGCATGCACGTAAATAATGAGATTGGTGCGATCGAACCGGTTGCCGAGATCGCGGCTGCTGTGAAGCAGAAGAATCCGGACATTTACATGCATGTGGATGCGATTCAGGCCTACGGCAAGATTCCTGTGAATCCCGCAAAGATCGGTGCAGACCTTGTATCGATCAGCGGTCATAAGGTTCATGGGCCAAAGGGCTCAGGGGCTCTATTCGTGAAGAAGGGGGTTCTGATAAGACCTATCATTTACGGCGGCGGACAGGGAAATGGAATGCGTTCCGGAACAGAAAATGTTCCTGCAATCGCAGGCTTTGGAGTCGCTGCGGAGGAGAGCTTCAGAGATTTCGACAAGAAGATCGAAACGATAAGGGGCGTGAAGGATTACCTTCGCGAGAAGCTTACAAGTCTTCCGGATGTATATGATAATTCAGGCGATGCGCCGCATATCGCAAGCTTCAGCTTTGTAGGGGTAAGAAGTGAGGTTATGCTGCATGCGCTTGAGGATAGAGGCATCTATACCTCGTCCGGCTCGGCGTGTTCTTCGCACAAGAGAGCAGCCAGCAGTGTTCTGACGGCGATCAAGCTGCCGAAGGAAAGGCTTGAATCAACGCTCAGATTCAGCATTGGTGAAGATAACACAAAAGAACAGGTGGATTATATCTTTGATGTTATATCAGAGATGCTGCCGATCTTAAGACAGTTTACCAGAAAGTGAGACAGGGGAAAATGGAAAACAATTTAGACATGGAATGGATGGATCTTGATGACCTTATCGAAATGAATGATCTTTTTGCAGATGATGAGTCTGAAAAAGCGCTTTTCAAGGGTTCTGTGATTGATGGCGTAGAAACCACCGACATGGCTGATGAGAATAACAAGGCATCATAAAAATTAGAGCTAATAATGTAAGAAAACAATCACAAAGAATACAAGAGGATCATTAGAGAGGTTAATAATCTTAATGATCCTCTTTATTTTATTAAGTAAAAAGGGTTAAATACGTATTAAAACGCTATTTATTATTTACAAAAATATGGTATAATTTCACTTGTTTTTCTGATTCGACACACAAATACAGATTTACAGGAGGAAAGAAATGGAATCATATAAGAGCATACCGGATTTCTATGGTTGTCTGGTTTTTAATGACAGAGTAATGAAGGAAAGGCTTCCGAAGGACGTTTACAAGGCAGTTCAAAGCACGGCAAAGCAGGGAGTTCATCTTCAGCTTGAGGTTGCAAATACAGTTGCGACTGTTATGAAGAACTGGGCGCTTGAAAATGGAGCAACCCACTATACTCACTGGTTCCAGCCGATGACAGGACTTACCGCAGAGAAGCATGACAGCTTCATCACACCGCTTGATGACGGCTCAGTCATCATGGAGTTTTCCGGTAAGGAGCTCATCAAGGGCGAGTCGGATGCATCGAGCTTCCCTTCAGGAGGAATCCGTTCTACATATGAAGCAAGAGGTTATACAGCGTGGGATCCGTCGTCGCCTGCATTTATCAAGGATGGCACACTTTACATCCCGACTGCATTTTGCTCTTACAGAGGCCAGGCACTCGACAAGAAGACACCGCTTCTTCGTTCAATGGATGCCATATCAAATTCTGCTGTAAGACTGCTTCACCTTCTCGGCAAGACAGAGGTTACAAGAGTAAATGTAACCGTCGGCGCTGAGCAGGAATATTTCCTTATCGACAAAGAATTATATAAAGATAGAAAAGACCTTATGATGTGCGGACGTACGCTTCTCGGCGCACCTGCTCCGAAGGGACAGGAGATGGAGGATCACTATTTCGGAGTCCTCAAGCCGAAGGTTGCCGAGTTCATGAAGGAGCTTGACAACGAGCTCTGGAAGCTTGGCGTTCCATCAAAGACCAAGCACAACGAGGTTGCACCGGCACAGCACGAGCTGGCTCCTGTATTTGAGACAGTAAATGTTGCTGTTGACCACAACCAGCTTACTATGGAAATGATGAAGAAGGTTGCTGACAAGTTCGGTTATGCGTGCCTTCTCCATGAGAAGCCATTTGCGGGCGTAAATGGTTCCGGCAAGCACGACAACTGGTCAATCTGCGCTGACAACGGCGAGAACCTTCTCAATCCGGGCAAGACACCTGGAGACAACACACAGTTCCTTATCTTCCTGATGGCGGTTATCGCAGCTGTGGATGATTATTCTGATTTCCTCAGACTTTCCGTTGCAACACCGGGAAATGACCACAGACTTGGCGCAAATGAAGCTCCACCTGCAATCATTTCCGTATTCATCGGAGACGAGCTTGACGCAGTTCTGAACGCTATCGAGAGAGGCGAGCATTATACTGGCGCTGGCAAGACAAAGGTCAGCTGGGCAAACATTCTGCCGCATATTACGATCGATACAACTGATAGAAACAGAACATCTCCATTTGCATTTACAGGTAATAAATTCGAGTTCCGTTCACCGGGCGCTGCGCTTTCTGTTGCACAGCCGAATATCGTGCTCAACACTGCTGTAGCAGAGGAGCTTGATCAGATTTATGACGCACTGAAGGATGTTCCGGCCGAGAACCTTGACGAAGAGATCTACAAGCTTCTGCAGAAGCTTCTCAAGGATCACAAGAAGGTTATATTCAACGGCGACGGTTACGCTGATGAGTGGCTTGTTGAGGCAGAGAAGAGAGGTCTTCACAACTACAGATCAACTCCGGATGCAATCCCTCATATTATAGATGAGAAGAACATCAGACTGATGGAGAAGCATAACGTTCTGTCAAGCGAGGAGCTTCACGCAAAGTATGAGATCTTCCTTGAGAATTACAGCAAGGTCATCCACATCGAGGCTCTGACAATGATTGAGATGGTTCGTAAGGATGTGACAGCCGGTATCGTTCTCTACATGAAGGATGTTACAAATGAAGCTCTCAAGAAGAAGCAGCTACTTCCAAACCTTAACTGCAACTACGAGGAGAACATTATCACAGTTCTTGATGAGACTGAGAATACTATGCTTGAAATGCTTGATAAGCTTGAGAAGGATACCAGAAAGGCTGAGAGCATCAAGGATGTGCTTGAGGCTGCTAAGTATTACCATGACGTTATCTTAAATGATATGGAAGAGCTTCGTAAGTCGGTTGATAAGGCAGAGGCTATAATTCCAAACAGCTACCTTCCTTATCCTACATACGGAGAGCTGCTTTTCTCACTTAGATAAAAAGTGGTTGAAATTCGAGTGAATGATGTTATAATATACTTATAAGTGAAAAAGAAGAAAGATATCAAAAACCAACGAAACCCCAACAGTTGCAGCTGTTGGGGTTTCTTCACTCTTTATACGGTAGTGCCTCC
>ONVE01000126.1 GCA_900321215.1 uncultured Eubacterium sp.
CAAGGAATGCGAAGCACTCTGTATCCTCTTCAAGAAGCATCTTACCAAGGTTACCATGTCCAAGACCAACCTTACGTCTGTCAGCAACTGATCCTGGAATACAGAAAGCCTGAAGTCCGATACCGATAGCTGCTGCAGCGTCAGCTGCTCTTCTGCAGTTCTTCTTGATAGCTATAGCAGCACCTACTGTGTAAGCCCACTTAGCGTTCTCAAAACAGATTGGCTGGATACCCTCGATGAGGTGATATACATCGATACCAGCTGCGTCTGTGATTTCTTTACACTCTTCAATTGATGAGATACCATACTCCTTAAGTGTAGCAAGGATCTGAGGCTCTCTTCTCTCATATGATTCAAATAATGCCATATTTTATATCCTCCTTAATCCTTACTCTTTTCTTGGGTCGATAAGTCTTACAGCATCTGCAACACGTCCGTACTGACCTGAAGCCTTCTCAACTGCAACCTTAGGATCATCACCGGCCTTGATGAAGTCCATCATCTTACCAAAGTTGATGTACTTGTAACCGATGATCTCATCATTCTCATCAAGAGCTACATGTGTGATGTAACCATCTGTAAGCTCAAGGTAACGAGGTCCCTTCTCAAGTGTACCATATGTTGTACCAACCATTGAACGTGCACCCTTACCAAGATCCTCAAGACCAGCACCGATCTGAAGTCCATCCTCAGAGAATGCACTCTGTGTTCTACCATAAACGATCTGAAGGAAGAGCTCTCTCATAGCTGTATTAATAGCATCACATACAAGGTCTGTATTAAGAGCTTCAAGAACTGTAAGTCCAGGAAGAATTTCAGCTGCCATAGCTGCTGAATGTGTCATACCTGAACATCCGATTGTCTCTACAAGTGCTTCCTGGATGATGCCATCCTTAACATTAAGAGAAAGCTTGCAGCATCCCTGCTGAGGTGCACACCAGCCGATACCATGTGTATAACCGGAAATGTCCTCAACCTTTTTTGCCTGTACCCACTTTGCCTCTTCTGGAATAGGAGCGGCACCATGGTGTACTCCCTGATGAACAGGGCACATGTTCGTAACTTCTGTTGAGTAAATCATTACGATCCTCCTTGTTTATTATATTGTGATTTGATATCATCAGCATCTAATTTGACGCAAATAATGACTGTAGATATAATAACAGAAAAATCAATGAACAAAAAGACTTTTTTATAATAATTTTGAAATATTTTTAGAAAGCCCTTCAGGATAAAAGGTATTGTTACTGCTTTTAAGCTGATAAGAGCATTTTTCGAAATCATATGTGACTATATCCACGCCGCAGTTTGGCTGAAGACCGACTCCCCAGAACCTGGATAAATCCTTCTCATTTCGTATATACATAAGGAGTGCCTTGTTGCATGCTCCGTGCGCCGATATAAGTATTCTCTCAGTTTCAGGCGGAAGCTTTTCAACAACCTCCTTCATAAATGAAGCCGCCCTTTCGATAAGCGCGGTAAGTGTCTCTGCAGACCCGGAGCCTGCAGCCTCTTCATCATATCTTGCAGGGTCCGTCTTAAAATATTTAAAGAGCATGCCCTTCTCTATCATTTCTTCAACGATACGTCCTTCCTGGAAACCGAAATCCAGTTCTCTCAGCCTTTCGTCAGTAATGATATCCTCTCTTCCGGTTACAAGCTTTGTCGTAACAAGCGCCCTCTTAAGAGGACTTGAATATATCCTGTCAAAATGAACGCCCTTTTCTGAGAATGCTTTTCCGGTTGCTTCGGCCATCATTTTTCCGGTCTCATCCAGCGGAGTATCGGTATTTCCCTGAATCTTATGAATCTTATTCCATTCTGTAGTTCCGTGTCTAAGTATATATATTTCCATATTTACTCACCAACCTGCATTTTTGCATAGTTCAGTCTGGTATATGTATAAGCGCCCTCGTGATACATCTCGAATACGCCTGTAACCTCAATATCAGTGCCGTCCTCCGGGAAATCATCCGGATATACCGAATGGCCGTCATTACACAGGAATTCAAGTCCCTGCTGACAGCAGGCAGCCGCATCCGCTACAAGGCAGTAATTGTAGAAGTTGTCATTTCCCTCGTCCTTGGAATATGCAACAAAGTACTGGCCTTTTATCTTTACGGTCTTACCTACATAATCCTGAGGGTTATAAACCATCTGATATACGGTTGCATATACCATATCGCTAGACATTTCAGTGATATCTATATCTACATTGTCGTAATCTATAGTTTCAGGATCCACGTTCAGTGTAGGAATATCTGTAAGCACAGAAGCCTCTGTGGTAGATATCTC
>ONVE01000177.1 GCA_900321215.1 uncultured Eubacterium sp.
GAAAGAAGTGCATCCATTCCCTCAAGATTTGAACCTGAGAGCGGAACGCCTATAACAGGAATAACAGTCTGCGATGCAACTACTCCCGGAAGAGCCGCTGCCATTCCGGCTGCTGCTATGATTGCTTCTGTTCCGTCACCGTTTATCTCCTCGATAAAATCAGAAAGTGCTGCGTGAGCTCTGTGGGCAGACAGACATCTTACCTTCACTTCAACTCCGTAGCTTTTAAGTATTTCAACTGCAGGCTCTACCTTTGCAAGATCGCTGGTTGAACCCATTATTATCGCTGCCTTCATTTTTAGTATTTTCCTTTCAATTTATCAATATGATCAAATGATCCGTGCAGAATTATCCCGGGATCACCTTAGAATGTGTTATCATCAAAATCGATATCACCGTCGCCATCTGCATCAAACGGACTGTCGATCATCTCGTTAACACGCATTCTCTTCTTGTTCTTCATTTCCTCTACCTTGGTATGAAGGAGCTCCTTCACTTCCATGGTATTCTTGATATTCTTAAGCTCAAGATAAGGATTTGACTTATCTGAAGAAGTCACAACTATACTTCCAACACCGAAGATCTTCTGCCAGAGAGTTCTTCTCAGAGAGAGATCTCTGATCCTGTAAAGAAGCGTCTCCTCATATTTGGTCGTAAAGAAGCCTTCCTGAACGAAAAGTCTGTCCTCCTTAAGCTTATATATCGTAAAAGATATCGGAAGTCCGAGATGTCTCTTACGGTCTCTCCATGCAACATCTTCCTCTTTTTTAGCCATACTTTTTCTCCTCCAAATGTCATTTATACTTTCAACTTTTTATTATGACATGCGGATTGCCGCAAATTATCTGTTAAACCCCTGCAATCCTTGAATATCGTACCATATTTTATCAATAATTACTATCTATTTTTCGGTTTTTATCCTGAACAGAACTCCTCCGTCCTTTTTCTCAGCCCTTATACTCCAGCCGTGAAGCTCTATAAGCTCCTTGGCAAGTGTAAGAAGAATGTCACAAAAGTGTCACAACGCTTCTCAATATAATAAATTTATATTGGCCACAGCCGCCCGAAAAGTATATAATGCACTATGTACACAGAGTAAAGCAGCCAATGCACTTCGTGATACATATGTGACACAGCATTAAATACGCCGGAACACCTTCCGGTCATAAATTATAAAATGGAGATACATTATGCTCACAGTTCTGCTTACAGATGGAGAATTTACCGGGATGATACGTTCACTGCGTGAGATCCCTGAGATACGCATCGTCGGAATATGCTTTTCCGAAAATGCAGCTCACACCGCAATGCTTGACAGTTCCTACGTCGCACCCGCATGGGACAGCCCGGAATATCTGCCATTTCTTCTTGATATTATCAAAAAAGAGCATGTCGATATCGTATTTCCGGTCGTAACGAACAGTCTCCCGTATATGGCATCCGTTGCCGGAGAGATTCACGAAAAGACCGGCGCCTTAGTAGTTACTTCGCCTTTCACAGCGATTTCTAAAGCAAATGACAAAGCCGCCCTCTTCAGCGCTCTTAAAAGCAACTTGGAAACCTCAGAATATATAACAGAATATAAAACCGCTTCCTCGGTATCAGAGCTATGCAGCGCTGTACACTCTTTTCAGGAGAGAAATGTACACTGCATCACAAAGCCGGTTACCGGCGAGAACAAGGAAGGCTTTCTGGACATCATTTCAGACAGCGAATGGACCGACCGCTTTCTCGCAGGAGAAGCCTCCGGTACAAGCTGCCCGGCTCAGCTGGAAGCTCTTGATAAAAGCCTGGTCCTTCCGACTCCGAGACTCATCATGCCTTATCTTCCCGGGCAGGAATGGGACGTTGACCTTCTGATAACAGACGGCAGCATTATCTCAGCTACTATCAGAAAGAATCATTATATGTTCGGCGGACTGTCAGCCTGCACCGAAACCGCAGACGATATGTGGCTTCTTACCGCCTGCCGCAGTATAGTCCGTGTGCTCGGACTCGAATATCTTGCATGCATCAGCTTTAAAGAGGATGCCGATGGAAAGCTGAAGCTTCTTGAGATAAATCCGCGTGCGATGGGAAGCATTCATGTATCTTCTCTAGGCGGCAACAGTCTCGTAAAGAGGCTTATAGATATCCTGACCGGTAAAGACAGCGACCACTCCCTCCGCATCACTGCGCCGGGGCTTAAGACATCTTTGTATTACGATATCATCCCACTGCCTTTGAAAGGAGACAAGAAATAATGAATCTCACATGGCAAACCCTGAAACCATCCGACCTTGCAGTATATCAGAAATACTATTCCATGGTCGATTCGAATATTACTGACCTGTCATTTCACTGCAGATTTGCCTGGGATAATGTCTTTAATATCAAATGGACTATACTTTATGACTGTCTGATACAGATTTCTGATGGCGGCGGTTATACCTATCCTTTTATGCTCATGCCTCTCGGAGAGCTTTCTCCTGAAAAGCTTGAAGACATCGTGTCCGCTGTGAAGCCTGTCTTTGATGAAAACGGCTGGACCTTCCGCATCCGTGCGATCGAGGAAAGTATGAAGGACCTTTTCGATAACTTAAGTCTTCCGCATGTTATGGGCTACGACGCTGATTCTTCCGACTATCTGTATGATGCAGAATCGCTCCGGACCCTTGCCGGTAAAAAATACATTAAGAAGAGAAATCACTGGAACCGTTTTCTTCGCCTTTATCCGGACTATAGCTACGAATCTCTTAGCCCGGCAATTTTTGAAGAATGTCTCAGCCTTGCAAAGACATGGGTAAACAGCAAAGAGATAGATATAAATGACGCCGAAGAATCCGATTATTATATGATAAAAAGGCTCTTTGACAACTGGGAGAACCTTTCTGCCCGCGGAGGAGCCATAAAAATAAGCGGCAGGATTGCCGCCTTTTCAGTGGGTAGTATCGGAAGAGATGATATCGGCTTTATTCATTTTGAAAAAGCAGACACCTCCTTCGATGGAATATACGCTGCGATCAACAAGCTTGTTCTGGTAAACGAATTCCCGAACATCCGCTTTATAAACCGCGAAGAGGACCTCGGTATTCCCGGACTTAGAAAGTCCAAGGAATCCTACTTCCCGATAACAAAAGTAAATAAATGGAAATTAAGGGCAGAATGATCTGCCCTTCCTCCGAAAATAAGACCTGCAGCTGTCCCCGAAAGAAACAGCTGCAGGTCCTTTTTTATACCCACTCTGTCAGATCATATAATACCATTCTTCACCCTGCGAGATTTCCTCAGTTTTTCTCTGATTACCCGCCGTGCGGTATTCCATTTCAAGATTCTTCATGCTGACTCTGGTATTAGCATCGATCGAACGTGTAATAAATGTATTACCACCGATGACAGTATTTTCACCGATCACTGTATCTCCGCCCAGTATCGAAGCTCCGGCATAGATAGTCACGTTATCCTCTATGGTTGGATGACGTTTTACCCCTGCAAGCTTCTGTCCGTCACGGGTAGAAAGCGCACCGATTGTAACTCCCTGATAAATCTTAACATTTTTTCCTATAATTGCAGTTTCTCCGATCACGATACCGGTACCATGATCGATGAAGAAATGATCTCCGATAGTTGCGCCCGGATGTATATCGATTCCTGTTCTGGAATGTGCGTACTCAGTCATAAGCCGCGGGATTACCGGAATCTTAAGCAGATACAGCTCATGTGCGATACGATATACCGTCACAGCCATAAGTCCCGGATAAGCCAGAATTATCTCTTCCATACATCCTGCTGCAGGATCTCCCTGGAAAGAAGCTTCAAGATCTGTTTCAAGGATCTTGCGGATCTCAGGGATCTTAGCAAAGAATTCCTTACAAACCCTATAGCTTTCCCTTTCTCTGTCTTCAAGCGTCATCACGCCGCGAAGCCGGCAGAAATCCAACGCACGTATCACCTGCTTATTCAGATGATAGAAGCAGTCTTCAACTATAACTGCAAAATTATGCTTAGGATTATATATCTTATAAAGGCGGTCCCTAAAAAAACCGGGATAAATGATCTGGAAGAGATTCTGAAGTACTTCACGTACCTCCTGCTTATCCGGTTTTTCGTACAGCCGGACTGCATCGATATTCTTCTCATCATCATAATCATTTATGATTTTTTGAACTAATTCTTCAACCTCTTCCTCTTTAATGATTCCAATCATATTTGCCTCATTTCTAAAAACATATATCTTTATGCAAATGTTTTAAGCACCTTTACAAGACTGTCAATATCATCCGGTGAATTATATAATGCAAGCGTCGGTCTGATAGTACCTTCAAGACCAAAATGACGAAGCACAGGCTGTGCACAGTGATGACCTGTACGTACAGCTATTCCGTAGCTGTCAAGGCGCTGTCCTACCTCTTCATCAGAGTAGCCGTCCAGCTTGAATGAAAGCACAGAAGCCTTATTCAAAGCTGTACCGATTAGTGTAAGTCCCTTTACGGTCTTCATTTCCTTCATTGCGTACTGCAGGAGTTCATGCTCCCAGCGTCCTACGCAAGGCATTCCGATCTCCATAAGATACTGAAGAGCTGCGCCAAGTCCGATAGCATCTGCGATGCTTCCGGTACCGGCTTCAAACTTATTCGGTACCTTGTTATATATAGTACGCTCAAATGTTACATCAAGGATCATATTTCCGCCGCCGTGATATGGTCTGGCAGCCTCAAGAAGCTCCCTCTTGCCATATACAACACCAATTCCTGTAGGCGCAAATATCTTATGTCCTGAGAACACAAAGAAGTCTGCATCCAGCGCAGTTACATTGACAGGAATATGTGCCACTGACTGTGCGCCGTCGATAAGTATTCTTACACCGTGTCTGTGAGCTATAGCTACAAGCTCTTCAACAGGAGTAACAGTACCCAGTACGTTTGATACATGTGTACATGCTACAAACTTAGTCTTCTTTGTAAAAAGCTTTTCATATTCATGCAGTATCAGCTGGCCTGTAGAATCACATGGTATAACCTTGATCACTGCGCCTGTTTCCTCAGCAATAAGCTGCCACGGAACGATATTTGCATGATGCTCAAGGATAGATACGATGATCTCATCTCCCGGCTGAAGCTGAGGCTTCACATATGCATTTGCAACAAGATTTATAGCTTCGGTGGTACCTCTTACGAATACAATCTCATCGGAAGAAGAAGCACCGATAAAATCTCTGACAATATCACGAGCATGCTCGTATGCATCTGTAGACCTTGCCGCAAGTGTATGCGCTCCACGATGCACATTTGAGTTTTCGTGCTTATAGTATTCAGAAACCCTGTCAATTACCTGTATAGGTCTCTGGGTTGTTGCACCATTATCCAACCATACAAGCGGATTACCATGGATCTTCTCCTGAAGGATTGGGAAATCCTCCCTGATCTGTGCCAGAGTCTTGCTTCCGATCCTTATAGAACCGTCACGCGAAGAAGCAACTGAGCTTTTCTCCTTCTTCTTATCAACTCTGTCGCCGCCAAGCGATGTAGGTGCATCAACAGGACGGCTCTTTGCTGCCGCCTGCTCCTGTGAAAGCACTACAGGGCTGTAGCTTACAGGCTCACTGGTAACCGTAGGTACATCACCTGCTGAGGCAAGGAAATCTGATTCAGGTGCAGCTCCGGCTTCCACTGATGAAAGCCATGGATCTGTTGAGCCTCCGCCATAAGCAAAAGGATGCTCCCAGTCAAATTCATCCTGACTTACAGCAGGATGCTCAGGCTCTGCAGTTGGCTGGTCAAAACCAGTCCCCTGCTGACCTGCAGAAAATGGCTGATCAAAGCTCACTCCCTGCTGACTTGCTGATGTTGGCTGCTCCCATCTGAAGGCCTGCTGCTCTGCAGCTGCCGGCTCTTCAAGACCTGTGCCTGAATGACCTGCTGCAGCAGCCTGTGTATTTGCACGCTCTACAACAGGGCTGTACTCCTCTGCATGTCCGGCATTATTTGTTTCCTGCGCATTTCCCGCAAGATCCGGAAAAAGTGCATTTGCCAGTCTGTTAATCTCTTCAGCGCTCGGAACACCTGCAAGCTGCTCAATCGTAGTCATAATACTCACCTACCTCTACATCCTCAAGTACTGCTATCGCATCATCCGAAAGAATCGCAGCTGAGCAATAAAGAGATAAGAGGTAAGAAGCTACTCCCTTGTCATCGATGCCACGGAACCTTACAGACAGACCTCTTGAATGCTCATTCTTAAGTCCTGCCTGGAACAGACCGATGACACCCCTCTTCGCCTCTCCGGTACGGATCAGCAGGATATTTGTCTTGCCGCTCTGTGACTTTGGATTCTTCAGTCCATCTACCAGAAGCTTATCTGTAGGGATGATCGGAATGCCTCTCCATGTAAGGAATGTACCGCCTGCGATATTTACAACTACTGGCGGAACACCTCTCTTTGTGCATTCACGCTCAAATGCTGCTATAGCACGAGGATGAGCAAGGAAGAATGATGGCTCCTTCCATACCTTTGTGATAAGCTCATCAAGATCATCAGGTGTAGGTGCACCGTTACGTGTCTGAATTCTCTGTGAATCAGCAACATTCTTTAAAAGACCATAATCATCATTATTGATCAGCTGGCTCTCCTGACGCTCACGAAGTGATTCGATAGCAAGTCCGAGCTGCTCCTGTACCTGATCATATGGCGAACTGTAAACGTCCTCGATTGCTGTATTTACGTTGATTATTGTTGAAATAGAGTTGAGCTGATATTCTCTAGGCTCTGTCTCATACTCAACATATCCGTCTGGAATGATATCTGACTTCTTTGTCTGGCTGCAAAGTACATCCAGTGGAGTCTCTCCCTCAACGACTCTGTTTACACGGAAAATTCCTGTCTCGAGCCCCTTGAATTCAAGAAATTTTGTAAGCCACTTTGGTGTAAGTGAACCAAACTGTGGCTTTGTCTTAGTAACATTGGCAAGATTATAAGCTGCCTTCGCGCCAAGTGCGTTGATGCCGCTCTTTGCCTCTGTAGATTCTGCCATTATTGTTTCCTCCTTTAATAAAAAATAATGTATTGGAACAGGTTAAAATTACCTGCTGTTCCATTTGTTATAACCATGCACCATCATGTGAGAAGAGGATGTCCTTCATCGCATCCATTCCGCCCTTCAGATTGTACATTGGTCCTTTATAGCCTGCTTCACGCAGTGTATTTACCGCAAGTATGCTTCGCTTTCCTTCCTTGCAGATGAATATAGTATCAATCTCCGGATTAAGCTCCTTCTGTCTTCTTGCGAGCTGTCCGATCGGTATTGCTATAGCATTTTCAAAACGGTTTATCGTCCTTTCATGAGGTTCCCTGACATCTATGATGGTCATCGCATCATTTTTCTCAATACGTTCAGCCAGTTCTTCCGGAGTGATTCCCTCAATCGGAGTCTCCTCTTCTACCTCTCTTAAGCCGCAGAAGCCGTCATAATCAAACTCTTTGATAGCTGTGATAGTAGGATGCTTTCCGCAGATAGGACATCTGTCATTTTTCTTAACCTTCAGGATATTGCTCTGCAGGTAGAGACTGTCTACCGTAAGAAGCTTTCCATTCAGATGCTCTCCGATACCTATTATCAGTTTAAGAGCTTCATTCGCCATAATGCTTCCGATAATTCCCGGCAGAGGACTGATCGCTCCTCCCTCGGCACATGTCGGAACCATTCCCGCAGGCGGTGGTGCCGGAAACTGGCAGCGGTAGCATGGACCGCCATCCAGATTGAATATTCCTACCTGTCCCTCGAACTGATATACAGCTCCGAAAACAAGCGGAACACTTGCAAATGCACAGGCATCATTTATAAGATACCTTGCTTTATAATTATCCGAGCAGTCGATGACAAGATCGTAGCCCTCGATCAGATCTAAAATGTTATTCTCATCAGGAATCTCATTCACTGCCTCGAATACGATGCTTCGATTGATATTCCTTACCTTATCCTTTGCAGACGCTACCTTCGGACGCTTCAGGTCTCTCTGTGTATGAATGACCTGACTCTGAAGATTATCCAGCGATACTTCGGATGCATCTACCACCTTGATAGTGCCGACGCCCGCTGCCGCAAGATACTGAATAACAGGAGATCCTAGTGCTCCTGCTCCGAATATGACAACCTTCGATGCCTTGATCCTCTTCTGTCCCTTTACTCCTATATCACGGAGCATAAGGTGCTTTCCAAAGCGTTCAACCTCCTGGTCGTCAAATAATACTTCTTTCCTTCTCTCGTCAGAAATGATGCTTGGTACAGCATCTTCCTCAGGCGCTCCTCCGGCGATAGCCGGAAGCAGAAGTACTTTACCCTTCGATTCTATATTCTCATCCCAGACGCTCTCGTCTGTTTTATCATCTTCTCCGGCGTATACCCGTATAAAGTCACGAAGCTTTCCGGACTCATCAAAAAGTATTTTCTTTGACTCCGGATATTCATCTGTAAGATATTCCAGAATTCCTCTGACCGAATTTTCTGAAATATCGAAAACAGCCTTTTTACCGAAAAACGTTCGTAATGTTGCTGAAATATATACTTTCACCTTGATTCCCTCTTTCCAGTTAACTATTTTTTCTGTTCTATGCAGATCGTAAGCTCCTTCAGGGATACCCGGCCGCTTTGCCCGGAAATATCACTGATAAATCCGCGAAGCTCTGCTGCCCTTCCATCGATACATGAAAGAATGATATATTTCATTCCAGGTATCATGTATCTAAAATCCTCTCCCGAAAGAATCGCCTCAGCATCAGGATGTGAATGAAATATGCCCAAGATATCCTTCCCGCTATCGGTAAGCTCCTGCTCTATGCGGTAGAACTCCATAGGTTCGATCTGAAAGCTCTTCCTGCGGCAATCCGCCAGAAGCTCCAGCAGCTCTGTTTCCGAAGCCTCTCCCGGCTTTCCTGTAAGAACCGCACAGCATTCATTCGGATATGCTTTTTCTGCAAGCATGCACAACTCCCGGTACAGCTTATTACTAATCCTTATCTCCATAGTACAGTCTTTCATTTCTTTCCAGAAAATCAAATAATCTGCCATCTGACCAAGGTAAAATGTATTCGGTTTATGTACCGATAATTATAGCATTTACCTGCTATTTTACCTCATACAGACTTCTGATAGCTGATTATAATCAATGCTTATATCTGTAAGGAAACCTTGCCTTATTCTCCTCCCTGCCGCAGCTTTTCAGACTATCTCAAAGTCTTCTTTGGTGGATACTCCACCCTCAACATGAAAGGAATTAAGAACCGGTTCCTCCGGATTCATAAGCGAAAGGATAAGATAGCTGGCTGTCTTATCTACTGCCAGTCTGATATCTTCCTCTGACGAACGGGAAGGGCTTTCCGGATGAGAATGCCAGTTCCCGAGAGGCTTTAATCCATTCGCTCTCATATCCTTTATCGACTCAAGATGTTCTCTTGGATCAATAGTAAAATGCTCATTTGAATTATCAGTATTGGTCAGAAGATATACCTTTTCGATAACTCTGGTACCATCTTCCAGATCATGTCCGGCAATTAAGCCGCAGGCTTCAGCCGGAAGCCATTTTCTTGCATGTTCTGTTATTCTTTCAACATCTTCTTTTTTTATAGTTACCTTTCTGCCCATATTCCTCTGATCTCCATAAATTCTCTAAAGTTCAATGCACCTTATAATGCAGTTGAAGTTTACTGATGTTACCGTTTATTCTGCTGCTCCGCCCGGCTTAAACTCACAGGTTGGCTGCTCGTAATCGATAAGCTTTGTTATAGTAGGCGTATCGCTGCAGACAGCACAGCCCTTTCCTCTTGGCGGAAGCTTTATCTTATGGAATTCCATGGTCAGCGCATCATAAGTAAGAAGATAACCATTTAAAAGCTTTCCTACGCCTGTAATATACTTGACTGCCTCCATAGCCTGAAGCGAACCGATGATTCCGCCCATAGCGCCTATAACACCGGCCTGCTTACATGTCGGAACCGCATCCTTTGGAGGCGGATTCTTGAATACACATCTGTAGCATGGTCCTTCTCCCGGAAGTATCGTCATAAGCTGTCCCTTGAATCTGATGATACCTGCATGTGAAAGTGGTTTCTTGGCCATTACACAAGCATCATTTATAAGGAATTTTGCCGGGAAATTATCTGTACCGTCGAGAACGAAATCATATTCCTTAACGATATCAAGAATGTTCTCACTGGTTACGAAATCATGATAAGTGATAACATTTACATCCGGATTGATTGCTCTCATGGTTTCTGCTGCCGACTCTACCTTCGGCTTACCTATATCATTTGTGGTATGGATAACCTGTCTCTGAAGATTTGACAGATCGACAACGTCAGCATCAACGATGCCTATGGTACCAACGCCTGCAGCTGCAAGATACAGTGCGGCAGGAGCTCCAAGTCCGCCGGCTCCGATGATAAGAACCTTGGCATTAAGAAGCTTCTTCTGGCCCTTTACGCCGATCTCCTTCAAAATGATATGTCTGGAATAACGCTCCAGCTGTTCATTAGTAAATGCCATTAGAACGCTCCTCCTCCCATAAAGTACAGAAACTCTACATTATCTCCATCCTTTAATACAGTAGTATCAAATGTATCATTTCCGATGAATTCCTCGTTTATAGATACAGTTACATACTGAGGTGTCTCAACCTTCTCAAGCTCGATAAGCTTTGAAACTGTAATTCCTTCTTCGTATTCCTTCTTATCTCCTGCAACAGTTAAAAACATATTCTTTACCTCCGTTTTATAAATTATCAAATGCCTGTATAAAATCCTCTATCAGGTCGTCGGCATCCTCAATACCTATGCTTACTCTTATGGTATCCTCGTAAACTCCAGCTGCTTCTCTCTCTTCAATCGTACATTTACTGAAGATGGTCGTGCTCGGATGTAATACCAGCGTTCTTACATCGCCTATATTGCTGGCGATACACGGTATCTTCAGGCTGTTGATGACCTGAAAGGCCTTTTCCTTTGAGCCTGCCCTGAGAGTCATGATACCGCCGCCATTTCCGCCAAGCAGCTCCTCACAGAGTCCGTGATAAGGATTATTCTCAAGAGTAAGATAATTAACATCTATTCCTTTGGCATATAATGCCTTGGCGAGTCTGTCCGCATTGTAATTGATGCGCTGCATCCTGAGTCCCAGTGTCTCTATACCCAGAACATTTAAAAATGCATTCATCGGTGCGATACAGCTTCCGAGATTCTCCCACAGATCCTTACGAAGCCTTACAAGAAATGCCATCGTACCGTATTTCTTATATTCTGAAAGTGCACTGAACCTGTCAAAGTCCCATTTGAATTTTCCGTTATAAACTATGACACCGCTTATGGCGTTGCCGGTTCCGTTAATATACTTGGATGACGAATGAATCACTATATCTGCGCCAAGCTTTAAAGGCTGTGCCGCATAAGGTGTCACTGTTGTCGAATCTATCACAAGCGGTACACCATGCTCATGTGCAATTTTTGAAATTGCCGGAATATCCACGACCATAAGTGACGGATTGCTGACAAATTCAGCGAATATCAGTCTGGTCTTATCATTCAGAAGCGGAAGCAGCTCCTCCTCTGAAAAATTTTTCACCTTGTGCACCTTAATGCCCAGTCCTTCAAGATCCTTCATCAGATCAAGCGTTCCACCGTAGAGGTCGCTTGCCATGATGATCTCTTCTCCAGCATTTGTAATATTAAGTATTGTATTCGTTATGGCTGCCATACCTGAGCTTGTTGCAACCGCTCCGGCTCCTCCCTCTATCTCCTGGACTCTGGTCTCAAAATCCGTGATGGAAGGATTGCCTATCCTGGTATATGCAAAGCCCGGCTTCCTGTTTGCGAAAACAGCCGCTATCTCTTCAGCACTTTCATATCTGAAAGCATTTGACTGGGCTATCGGAGGAAGCGTTGCACCGGCAGCATAATTTCTTCTTGTTTTTCCATGTAAAAGTATCGTATTAAAGTTCATTTCCCCTGCTTATTCTATTCTTCAACCTTTCTGACTATAAGATAGAAAGTACCATCTCCGTTATCTATCAGCTTAAGTATCTCATGTCCCTCTTCCTTAAGACTTCTTGGAACATTCTGTACAGGCTCTCCATCATTAAGATGTACTGCAAGTACCTGTCCGTCATCGAGTTCTTCGATTGCAACCTTAGCCTTTACAAATGTAACAGGACATTTCACATCAGTTACGTCCACTGTATCATCAATCTCAAATCCGCCTAATTCACTCATTTTAATTCTCCTTTCAGTTCCTCATTAAACTCTCACTGCAGATAACTCTTAAGCTGCTCCAGGTAATCCCTGCCTATCTCGCTAAGCTCAGTTCCGCGTCTTGTAATATATCCGATGATATATTTCTCGTCTGTATCAAGCCTTACAGACACCAGATCATCTGAGTTTCTGCTGACTATTCCCATACCGATGGTATACGCATTTATCCTGCCTGCCATATCAAGCATTGTTCCTCTGTCATAGGTTCTGATGACATTATTCAGACCTATACTGTTTATTACATCTTCGTAAAAACAAGTACTGCTATTATCATCCTGCTCATAAATGAGGTACGGATAATCCTTCAGATCTTCGAAAGTCACTATCTCTCTATGAGCGAGCGGATGGTTTGAATACATATATACACATGCCGGACGTTCACCGAGAATATGAAATTCCAGGGATTCCTTTGCCAGATACTTCAGATACATTTCTTTATAATCTGCATTTATCTGGATGAATCCAAACTCACTTCTGGATTCCTTGACATCAAGGATAACCTTCTGGGTACTTCCTTCTATGATCGAATACTCATGATTTTCGGTACCGTATTTTTTGATGATGTCAGCGAACTCCCTTGCAGCAAAATTTGAATGCTGAAGTGATATTCTGAAACTCTCCTTATGTTCCTTTCTATCGTTGGTAAAATGCTCCTGCAAAAGGTTATACTGATAGATAACGTTCTTGGCATACCGGATGAACTCTTCTCCATCCTTGGTAAGTGATATACCCCTGTTATTTCTCGCATATATTGTTATACCAAGCTCTTCTTCAAGATCCTTAATAGCTCCGGAAATACTTGATTGTGCAACATATAATTTTTTCGCTGCTGCATTTATTGACTTATACTCCTTAACAGCCAGGACGTATTGTAGCTGTACTATTGTCAAAGCGCCCTCCTTAAAATTGATTTTTTAAATGATAACACGTAATCGTTTTATCCAAATAATTCATATATTCTCTAACTGGTAATAGCTAAAACAAATAACAAAAAAAGACCGATCGTCCATTTAAGGGCGATCAGCCTTTTTAAAAATCTTTATTTTGTCCACTTATAAAGCTGTGCGTAAACTCCTCCCAACTTCATAAGTTCGTCATGCGTACCACTTTCTTCTATACCATTTTCCGTAAGGACGAGTATCCTTTCGGCATTTTTTATCGTTGAAAGTCTGTGGGCTATAACAAATGTTGTTCTGTTCTTTGCAAGCTTTTCAAGCGATTCCTTAACTATATTCTCACTCTCATTATCGAGTGCACTTGTTGCCTCGTCAAATATAAGTATAGGCGGATTCTTAAGGAACACTCTGGCGATTGAAAGCCTCTGCTTCTGTCCGCCGGAAAGCTTGATGCCGCGCTGTCCGATATCAGTATCATAACCATTCGGAAGCCCCATGATAAAATCATGTGCATTTGCAAGCTTTGCAGCCTCTATAATCTCTTCTCTTGAGGCACCTGGTTTACCGTATCTTATATTTTCATAAACGGTTCCTGCAAAAAGATATACATCCTGCTGCACTATTCCGATATTCTCCCTGAGACTTTTCAGCGTTACATCCCTGACATCCTTACCGTCTATACGGATGCTGCCTTTAGTAACATCATAGAATCTTGGTATCAGGCTGCAGAGAGTTGTCTTTCCGCCTCCCGAAGAACCGACAAGAGCAACGTAGGATCCGGCCTTTACATCCAGGCTGATGTGCTTAAGCACCCTGTGTGCAGTGTCTTTATATTTAAATGAAACATCATCAAAAACTATATCTCCCCTGACCTTTTCAAGAGGCACCGCATCCGGGCTGTCCTTTACATCAGGCTCGATCGACATGATCTGCACAAATCTCTCAAAGCCGGAATATCCATTCTGGAACTGCTCTGTAAACTCGATGAGCGTTCTTATCGGATCTGTAAATATATTGATATATAAGAGAAAAGCAACAAAATCCGATACATCCACCTTATTCTTTGCTATCAGTATTCCGCCGCTCATGATGACCACTACATTTATCAGCATCGTAAAGGCCTTCATGCCCGACTGGAAAAGTCCCATGTAATAATAGCTCTGCTTTTTGGCTCTGAGGAATCCGTCATTTCCGACCTTGAATTTCTCCCTCTCGATGTCTTCATTTGCAAATGATTTTACCACACGAATGCC
>ONVE01000180.1 GCA_900321215.1 uncultured Eubacterium sp.
CCGATCACAACCGGCGTACCGTCCTTTATATATTTCTGATAGAGCTTTTCCATAAATGAATCAATATCTCCGGTACCTTTTTTGTTCTTAACCGAGAAGTCTCTGGTACCATTAGTATTGAGTGCAAAATCATATGGAGTATATGCATGAACCGAAATGATGATATGATGTTCCGGTCCTACACTGTCCTCAGGCACCCTGTAAGCCGCATCTAAGGCACCATCCGGAGATGCATCATAGCCCGGACACATAAGGTATCTTACAGCATTATTTCCGCCGCTCGCTCTGACCGTATCAACAAAAACCTGATTCAGCTGATTGATGCACTCCATTGATTCCTTAACGACTGCTGTATTTGCCGGGTACCACCATTCATACTGATGTCCTACAAGTCTCGGCTCATTCATGGATTCAAATATGAGCTTTTCATCATAATCCTTAAATCTTTCGGAAAGCTGCTCCCAGATACGGGTTATATAATGCTTTGACTTATCCAGATGCTCATTATCCGGATAGAAGCCGTCAGCCTCCAGATGATTATCATGATGAATATTTATGATGACATACATTCCGTCATCTATTGCCCAGTCAACAACCTCCTGAACACGGCTCAGCCACTTCTCAGATATCGTATAATCATCAGACACATGATTATGCCATGAAACCGGTATTCTTATCGTATCGAAGCCCGCTTCGTGATAAGCCTTTATAGTCTCCTGAGTAGCCTTAGTTGAAATCCATGCTGTCTCAGTATCCATATCATTCTTAAGGCTGCTTCCGTCGATATATGCATCAAAGGTATTTCCAAGATTTACACCCACGCGCATATCATGTACGAATCGAAGGCCTTCATTATCAGGTATTTCATACTTTTCGATCGACAGCTCCGGAATAGTTGTATCCGGAAGGAATTTATTACCGGTGGTTGCCTCTGTTTTTTCATTTTCTGTAACTTCTGCTGTAGTTGCCTCCGTAACAATCTCGCTTGTCGCCTTATCAGCACCCGAAGCTGTTGTACTGCCCGAAGAACTGCCGCAGCCCGACATTGAAAATACAAAAGAGGCTGACATAAGCATAGTCACCGCCATTTTCTTCAGTTTAATTCTTTTTATCATCTGACTTACCACCTTCTTTTCTGTCAACCGCACTAAAAGCCTCTGAGAAAACGTACTTTTGTCACATTTATCAAAGAGGTCCTTTTAGCTTTACATTATCTTTCTGTATAGAATTTTCTAAGGGTTTCTTCGGCCAGCTTGCCGTATATCGTGAAATCCCTGTTCTTCTTTGCTTCTTCTATAGGAGGTATGACCGCCTTCCAGTCCCACCAGAAATATCCCGCAAACCACGGAATATCCCAGGTTGCCTCCATAGCACTTTCATAAAAATCAGACTGCTCTTTTTCATTCAGCTCTTTCTCCGGACGATCCTTGAAATCCCACGGATACATTGAGCAGCCATCTTCATTTCTTACGCCTATTTCTGCAAACATCACAGGCTTTCCATACTTTTCATGGCAGGCTTCGAGTCCTTTTACTATCTCCTTCCAGCGAAGTCTCATCTGATCGATGCCTCTGTGAAGTGGATCCGTCACCGGATAATAACCGCTGATTCCGATAACATCCACCTTATCCAGCCATGAAAAGCGCATTTCATCGCCGTGATTGATGTTATGCATGATAATGCCGCCGTATACATTTCTGACAGCCTCTATCATCTTTACACATCTTGCCGCCTGACAGTCCATTCCGAACATCTCGCAGCCTGTACAAAGCATCTCGCAGCCAAGTCTCTCAGCCATCTTTGCGTAATAAACCATAAAATTTGTATATGATTCAAACCATTTGTCCCAGTAATCGCAGCCGTCTTCCGTAGGGAAATTAATCCGTGCGCGCCACGATCTGTCGAGACAGTTTACCATAGGTTTAAGGCATACCTTAAGTCCAAGCTCCTTCGCCATTTTTACGGCATGGATAACCTCTTCATCCGTCTGAGTCCTTCCGTAAAGTGAAAAGATCCTTGTACTGTAAAATGTTTCCTGCCACGCATTGACTGTAATACATATCCAGTCAAGTCCATTTGAGGCAAGTCTTTTCATCGATACTTCAGCTTCTTTAGAAAGAAACTCGCCTTCTCCGCTGAAAAAGCCCCAGGTATAGCCTTTGCAAAATAAATCCTTATTCATAAATAAAACCTTTATTTCTTAATCTACATTGGTGCTGAGAAGATAAATTCAGCATTTCCAGAAATACGCGTCTCTCCGCTTCCGGCAGGAATGATAAAATGATCACCCTTGCTTACCTTCTCGCCATAAAGCTCTGCTTCACCGGAAAGAACCGAACCGATCATGAACGGCTGCTCCGTAGTAAAGCTTTCTTCTCCGGAAAGCTCAGCCTTCCATACTGTATAATACTTGCAGCTGTAAAGCTTCTTCATCCAGCCGTCAGACTCTTCTTCCTGCGCCTTTCTCTCTACAAAAGGAACCTCTATAACATCAAGACTCTTCTCTATATGAAGCGGTCTTGGCTTACCATTCTGAAGCCTTCCGTAATCATAAAGTCTGTATGTGATATCGCTGCTCTGCTGTGTCTCAAGTATAAGAGTTCCAGCCTTGATCGCATGAACCGTTCCCGGATCTATCTGGAAGAAATCGCCCTTCTTAACAGGTATTTCACGGATAAGCTCTGACCACTTTTCATTATCTATCATGCTTTTAAGTTCTTCTTTGGTCTTTGCATTATGGCCGATAATGATGGTTGCATCCTTATCGCAGTCAATGATGTACCAGCATTCCATCTTACCCAGAGAACCGTTTTCATTTACTGCTGCATAGCTGTCATCAGGGTGAACCTGAATACTGAGATCTCCATTTGCATCTATTATCTTTGTAAGGAGCGGAAATCTGTCCGAAGGATAATTTCCGAAAAGCTCTCTATGCTCATTCCAGAGCTTTGAAAGAGGCTCTCCATCAAATTCTCCGCCGGAAACTGTACATTCTCCGTCCGGATGTGCGCTGACCGCCCAACACTCGCCTGTATGATCACTCGGTATATCATATCCAAAATCAGTCTTAAGACGGCTGCCGCCCCAGATAACCTCTTTAAATACCGGATTTATTCTAATGATACTCATTTTTAACCTCTGCTTTTAATATACTCAAGATTCTTACTGATAAGCTCGCATCTCTGCTTTACACAGTCTACAGAACGGAGTGCATCCTCCGGAGTATTAAATACATAATCTATAAGCTTATCAATAGTTGTTGTTGCTACATGAAGCCTTGTATCTGATGATGCGTAGTAGATAAATACTTCCTTATCGTCATTTACTATAGCTCCGTTTGTAAATACAACATTGCTTACATCTCCGACTCTTTCTCTTCCGAGCGGAGCTATCAGGAAGCCGCCCGGCTCAGCGATCACCTTTGATGGGTCATCAAGCGCAGTCGCAAATGCATATATAACGTATCTGAGTCCTGCAGCTGTATTTCTAACACCGTGAGCAATATGGATATAACCTCTGTCAGTCTTAATAGGAGTTGCTCCCGAGCCGTTCTTAGCCTCTGTGATCGTATGGTATTTTCTCTTACTTGTGATTATCTCTTCATCGATCACTGCATGTTCTATATCATCGCAAAGACCAAAGCCTACTCCTCCGCCGCTTCCGGTCTCGATAAAGTCATCCATAGGTCTTGTGTAGAAAGCATATTTGCCGTTTACAAATTCAGGATAAAGCACAACATTTCTCTGCTGAGGAGATCTCTTTGTAACAAGATTAGGAAGTCTTTCCCAGTTGACCATATCCTTTGTTCTTACGATTCCGGCAGCTGCAACAGCTGCTGAAAGATCATTTACCGAGGTGTCCTTGCTCTCAGAGCAGAACACACCGTAGATATATCCGTCCTCATGCTTTGTAAGACGCATATCATAAACATTTGTCTCATCCTTCTCTGTATCAGGAAGAAGGATCGGATAATCCATAAACTTAAAGCCATCAACGCCGTTATCAGATACTGCAACGCCGAAGAAGCTCTTTCTGTCATTTCCTTCAATTCTCGCAACAAGATAATACTTGCCGTCAAGGTAGATAGCTCCTGAGTTAAATACCGCATTTACTCCGAGTCTCTCCATAAAGTATGGATTTGTCTCCGGTGAAAGGTCATATTTCCAGAAAAGCGGAATATGCTGTCTTGTAAGCACCGGATACTTCCAGCGGTCATATATACCATTGTAAAACTCGCTTTTCTCATTCTTTCTGTAGATCAGCGCGTTATATTTACTAAGCTGTCTTTCATATTCTTTTGCAAACATTTTTTCTATCCTTCCTTAATCTGCTTCATTCTGTTTAATACTTCAAAATACATTCTTCCGTTATGATAAGGGCATGTCCACGCATCAACTATAGGCTTTCTGCTTTCAGGAACGCCGTCCTTATTCACATCCGAATACCATTCAGAGCCTTCACGAGGATCAATGATATATTTCTCGATGTACTTCCAGGTCTTCTCTGCAGCATCAAGATACTTTCTGTCACCGGTCTTCTGGTAACCATTGATAAAGCCTATCACTGTCTCACATTCAACCCACCAGACTCTGGTCTCTTCAACCACGCCCTTACATTTCTCTGCAGGAAGGCAGTCACCTTCAAAGCAGTCACGATATATCTTCTCTGTAAGTACCTTTGTGATATCGCTCATATCATACTTTGTACCCTCTGCCTTAAGAACCTCTACGGTTCTGTCGATAAGCCAGGCAGTCTCAATATCATGTCCGAAGGAATGAAGGTCTATAAGTGAGTTGTAATCCGCATCAAAGAATACTTCCATTCTCTCCTCTGCCGGATTAAATATCTTATTTCTGAAGATATCCAGGATCTCGCAGATCTTTTCCTTTACCTTCTGTTCTCCCGATACTCTGTAAAGCTCAGTATATCCTTCCATAACATGAAGCAGAGTATTCATGGTACGAGTTGCCATTACTCCGTTTTCTGAAAGCTTTTCGTTGGATTCATCACCGAATACTCTTGTAAAAGCTTCAAGATATCCATCATTGTCTCTGCATTTTTCTTCAATGATATTAAAGATATCAAATGCAGTCTTTAATGCCTCTTCATCCTTTGTCGCATCATAATATGATGACAGTCCATATATCGCAAAAGCCTGATTATATGTATGCTTCATATCCTCAACCGGCTTTCCGTCATACGATACAGACCAGTAAACTCCGCCGTATTCCTTATCAAGAAATGCTTTCTTCAGGAATTCATACGCCGCAGC
>ONVE01000262.1 GCA_900321215.1 uncultured Eubacterium sp.
TAACATCAAGGCCTGCGATCTTACCAGCGTTCTTTGTAGCCTGTCTCTGTGAGTCTGTGAAGTATGCAGGAACTGTGATAACAGCCTCTGAAACCTTCTCACCGAGGTATGCTTCTGCATCAGCCTTAAGCTTCTGAAGAATCATTGCTGAGATCTCTTCCGGTGAATACTTCTTGTCGTCTATATCTACTTTATAATCAGAGCCCATATGTCTCTTGATAGATGAAATAGTCTTGTCTGCATTTGTAACTGCCTGACGCTTAGCTGCATCACCGACAACTCTTTCTCCTGACTTTAAGAAACCTACAACAGAAGGTGTTGTTCTCGAACCTTCAGCGTTTGTGATAACAACCGGCTTACCACCTTCCATAACGGCAACACATGAATTAGTTGTACCTAAGTCAATACCAATAATCTTACCCATTTTATTTTCCTCCTAAAGTATTTCTCGTATAAATTTTTATCAGATATTTGATTACCTGTCTGTTACTAATTTGCTACCTTGACCATACTGTGTCTCAGTACCTGATCCTTATACATGTATCCCTTCTGCATTTCCTCGATAACTGTATTCTCAGGAAGATTCTCATCTTCAACATGTATAACTGCATTGTGGAAGTTCGGATCAAACTGTTTATCAACAGCGTTCATCGGCTCAACACCGATTCCCTTAAGTGTGTCCATCATCTTCTTATATATCATTTCGATACCATCTGAAAATGCTCCTTTTTCAGCTTCAGGAATATTCTCAAGCGCTCTCTCGAAATCATCAACTATAGGAAGAAGCTTCTCCAAAGTATCTTTGGCTCCGTAATCAAACATCTTGGAGTTTTCTTTCTCGCTTCTTGCTCTGGCATTGTCAAACTCGGCCATCAGCCTTGTGTACTTTTCTTTGTTACCATCGGCCAATTCTCTCGTTCTCTCGAGCTCTGCTAAAAGCTCCTTATTTCCTCTTCTGTTTTTCTTCGGTACCGGTTTTGGTCTCTTGGCATCGGCATCCTTTGGTGTTACATATTGTTCGTCATCAACTGTAACGATCGTTCCTTCGATCGGTTCTCCTATGACAACATTTATTACGCCATCAGCGCTTTGGTCAGTCTTCTCGGCTACATTCTCTTCTTTTTCATCCTGAAGTGCCTGAAGCATCTGCGCCATACTTATCTCTGCCATTAACTATTCACCCCTCTTTCCTTCCTTACGGAATATGGTATCAAGTTCGTCCGTAAGACTTTTTAATGTATTTACGACCTTCTTGTAATCCATGCGCTTAGGACCTATGATTCCAATAGTTCCTTTCGCTCCCTCAGGAAGTTCATAAGTTGAAGTTACTATCGAGTAATCCTTCATATTTTCAACAGGGGATTCATCTCCGATATAGATCTGAATGTTTCCGTCCCTGTCTTTTTCATCACTATTTAGAGCGGCCGAAGCAAGATTGCTCAGCTCCTCTTTATCTTCAAATGTTTCAAGAAGAGCACTGGCCTTATTGATATCTCCCGGCTCACCGAGCTTAAGGAGATTTGAGGTACCGCTCGTATAGATCTGCGTTTCCTCAGCCTGATGCACTGCATCAACTATTCCTTCGAATATTTTCTCAAGTATATCCGCATATCCGCCTGCCTGCTGTTTCATGGTCTGCATCATCTCGATATTGATCTCAGTGACCAGAGCCCCTTGAAGAAATGTATTCAGCAGCAGATTGAACTTCAGTACATCTTCGTTGCTCAGCGCCTGCTCTACATGTATAAGCTGGTTCCTTGCCACATTGTCGCCTACTACGATGACGGCCACAAGATTGGATTCATCAACCTGCGACAGCTGAATGAACTTTATCCTCTTATTGAGCATCCTTGGCGATGTTACCATCGTGGCGTATTGTGTATTAAATGCAAGAACCTTGGCGACCTGCTTCAGAAGCGATTCAAGCTTGTCAACACGCTCAAGAAGTGTTCCCTGAGCCGCTTCGCTTTCCTCCTTCTCCGCCATCATCCTGTCAACGTAGAATCTGTA
>ONVE01000185.1 GCA_900321215.1 uncultured Eubacterium sp.
CGGAGAGGGAGGGATTCGAACCCTCGTGCCCGTGAAGACAAACGGTTTTCAAGACCGCCTCGTTATGACCACTTCGATACCTCTCCAGTGCCCATTCTACAAGCATTTCTGCTTGTTTTTGGCTTATTGTTTTTCGCTGTTTTTCATCAGCGACAATGAGTATATTAACAAAAAGATTCCTGTGTGTCAACTCTTTTTTTAAAAAATTTTATCTTTTTTTTGGATTATTTTTTGAGCACATTATCTTGTGTTTTTTGTACCGAATATTTCTATATAATGGTACATTCATATACCCAAATATTTGCCGTTTTATCATTTCTGCAGACATAGCCGCTGCATCAATTTAAATATGATAAAATTACCGCCAGAGGCATATGATCATATATTTTCCCCACATCTTCTGCAGTATTTTTCTAAATGAAACTATTTTACATAGCCCCCAGTATTGCTTCTGCCAGCGGGATATCGTCCGGAGTTGTTATCTTGATGTTGCTGTAGCTTCCCTCGATGACCTTAACTTTCTGATCGAGATATTTTTCAACAAGCATGGTGTCGTCCGTTACATTTCCTTTTGAATCCGCGCGCATGCGGCTGTAGGCCTCCTGAATAACACTTCTGTCAAAGGTCTGCGGAGTCTGGATCATATAAAGGCTGCTCCTGTCAGGAGTGTCGATACCGAAGCCTTCCGCATCAACCACCTTAATGGTATCCTTGACCGGCATTCCAACAGTACACGCCTTATAACGTCTGGCAGCCGATATTGACGAAAGTATCATTGCATTGGTAACAAACGGTCTTGCACCGTCATGGATCATTATTATCTGGTTCCTCTTATCACAGGCCTTGATGCCATTTTCAACCGAATCGTAGCGTTCCTTACCGCCCGCAACTATCCTTCTTACTTTATTAAATGAAAACTTCTTTACGATCTCTTCACGCATAAAAGGGATGTCCTGCTGCCTCGTAACAAGGATTATCTCGTCAACAACGCTTGCTTCAAAGGTTCTTAAAGCATAATAAATGAGCGGCTTTCCGTCCACTTCAATAAACTGCTTTGCTTTGTCGCTTTTCATGCGGCTTCCGCTTCCTCCCGCAAGCACTATTGCAGATACCATATCTTAACCCCTCCGATCCACATTTTTTTATCTTTCTCCAATTTTAAGGTTTGGAACTGCATTCAGACTGTAGTCGTCCCTTACGCCGCGCATATACTCATAATATCCTGCTGCTCCTATCATTGCAGCATTATCCGTGCAATATATAAGAGAAGGGTTATAAAATGAAATGCCGCGCTTCTCAGCTTCTTCTCTCATATGTTCACGAAGGGAGCTGTTGGCAGCAACTCCGCCCGCAAGAGCAAGCTTGTTACAGCCGAAATCCACAGCAGCCTTTACCGCATGCTCTGTCAGAACCTCAATGACCGCTCTCTGGAAGGATGCCGCAACATCTGCGCGGTTTACTTCGATTCCCTTCATTTCACAGCTGTTGAGATAGTTCAGTACTGCTGATTTGATACCACTGAAAGAAAAATCATAAGGTGAGTCAGCAAATTTAGCCTTCGGGAACTCTATCGCTTCAGGATTTCCCTCCTTCGCAAGCTTATCCACCTTAGGACCTCCCGGATATCCGAGACCGATTGCACGGGCCACCTTGTCAAAGGCTTCTCCTGCCGCATCATCTCTGGTCCTTCCGATTATCTCGTATTTGCCGTAGTCAGTACATTTAACTATATGAGAGTGTCCGCCCGATGCCACAAGGCACATAAACGGCGGTTCAAGCTCCTTGTTCTCGATATAATTTGCAGAAATGTGTCCTTCTATATGATGCACGCCGACAAGCGGTATCTTCTTTGCATAGCTGATCGCCTTAGCTGCACCTACTCCGACAAGAAGCGGTCCCACAAGTCCCGGACCATAGGTCACTGCTATGGCTGTGATATCCTCCCAGACCATTCCGGCGTCTGAAAGAGCCTTTCTGATGACCTGATTGATCTTCTCTATATGCTTTCTTGATGCTATCTCAGGAACAACTCCTCCATAAAGCGTATGGAGAGGCACCTGGGAATA
>ONVE01000268.1 GCA_900321215.1 uncultured Eubacterium sp.
AGGAAATACGGATTTCTTCTTCGAGAGGGGCAAGCTGAGAGCCGACAATTTCGGCGAGAATGCACTGATCTACGGAGGCGCAGATGGAGATGTTCATGTCAGAATGGAGAATTTCGACTGTAAGTCTGTAGTAAGATCAGAGCTTAAGAAAGATTCTTTTGCATCTGAGGAGGATTTTATCCTTATAAACGGATCTGCTGAATTTGAAGTAAATGGAGACAAAATAAGCAGACAGCTCAGAGCATTTTAATATAGTGGAGGAGGATAAAAAATGAATTGCGTTTATTGCGGAAAGCCGCTTTTACCGGGAGAGATGCAGTGCAGAAGCTGCGGAAGGCTCAACGGTGCATATGGAGCGGCTGCAAATGGACAGCAGTATCAACAGGGGGCATATAACGGACAGAATGTAAGACCTCAGCAGGGCATGCAGTATCAGCAGAGTGTACAGCCGCAGCAGGAAGCACAGCCGCAGAGACCGCAGCAGAATGTGCAGCCACAGAGACCACAGCAGAGTGCCTATGGTGCACAGGGTGCAGGCGTAAGACCACAGCAGAGTGTACAGCCGCAGCAGGGAGCGTATGGAGCACAGCCACAGAGACCACAGCAGAATGCGTATGGCGCTCAGCCGCAGAGACCGCAGCAGAATGCATACGGTGCACAGGGAGCGGGCGTAAGACCACAGCAGGGTGTGCAGCCTCAGCAGGGAACACAGCCACAGAGACCACAGCAGAATGCGTATGGTGCACAGGGAACAGGCGTAAGACCACAGCAGAATGCATATCGCAGCCCGAGTGCACAGGGAGCAGGCATAAGACCGCAGCAGAGTGCCGGAGGACCTCCAAGGAGTGGTTCGGTACCTCCGTCAGGTGGTTCAGGAGGCAAAGGAAGTAAAAAGCTTATAATAACTCTGGTTGCTTCATTTCTGATTCTTGCGGGCGTTATCATAGGAATCTTTGTCTTCAAGGGTAAGGATGATGAGAATTCGACAAGAAGTACCGGAAACGGGAAAGTTCAGAATACTACTACAGCTTACTCAACACGTACAACAACAGAGGCTTACACAGAGAAGACAACATCAAAACCTACCGAGGCTACAACTGAGGCTACAACAGAAGCCACTACCCAGACAGTAGAAAATTCTGATGATGTAAAAACTGTAATGGTTTATATGATAGGCTCAGACCTTGAAACACTGAATGGACTTGCAACAAAAGATCTTGAAGAAATGATCGATTCAAATGTCTCTGAGAAGACAAATATCATCATTCAGACCGGAGGAGCCACGAAGTGGCACAACAATATCTGTCAGGATGGAAAGGTTCAGAGATTCAGCATTAAGGGCGGCAAGATCTACGAGCTTGAAAACCTCGGAAAAGTAAGTATGGTCGATGGAAATACTCTTCAGAGCTTTATAGAATTTGCAGCAGCGAATTATCCTTCAAATAAGAATGTACTGGTTTTATGGAACCATGGCGGATCTATCCCTGTTTCCTACGGTAAGGACGAAAACTTCCCGGGCAAGTATATGAATGCCTATGAAATAGGAGAGGCTGTAAAGGGTTCAAAGGTTCATTTTGAAACCATAGCATTTGATGCCTGCAATACCTGTACACTTGAAATGGCTATGGCTTTAAAGGATTACTGTGATTACATGGTAGCAGCAGAAAGCTACGTAAATGGTAACGGATATTATTATACAGAATGGCTGAAGACTCTCGATAAGTCAAAGCCGCATGAGATTGATTATACAGAGCAGATCTGTACTGATTACATGGACAGCATACATCGTGATAATCTGACAGGATCAATCTCGGTTCTTCAGGCGAAGAAGATAGGTGCTATCTATCAGGCTTATGTTGATTATATGAAGGTAGTCAAGGTAAATGTTATAGATGGCGGAGACTATGCAAACTATACACTTGCAAGGTCGAACAGCGATTCATATCCGAATATGGATACGGTCGATGTACTTACTCTTGCATCGCTTTATAAAAATGATTATTCAACCAAGCTTATGAATGCTGTAGTAAACAGCGTAGAGCATACAGACAGCGATTTCGCTGCCGGACATGGTATAGCGGTTTACTGTCCGTTTGACTTTATTGAAAAATATTCAAATGCCAGAGAGATGCTGCAGAAGCTTGGATATGACAATGATCTTTTGGAGTTCTATGATTCATACTGTTCACTTAAGCTTGCATATCAGGGACAGGTTGCGGTAAGTGATCAGGGAGGCGACTGGTATGATGATTCGGTTGGAGATACCGTTGATGACAGCCAGGTTGCACAGACCTATACTCTTGGAACTACAACTAATTCATCCGGACAGACCATAGTTGATATGAACAGTGATACGATGGCAATCATCCAGAAGACAGAAATGACAGTTGCCCTTATATCCGATGATCAGACTAAGGCAGTTATGCTTGGTTCGGATAATACCTACAGAGTTGATGCAGATGGCAATTTCCTTTATGAGAAACCGGAATGCTGGACGACTCTTAACGGAATTGCTGCAACATACATTTCATCAAGCTATTATCATGCAACTGATTCGGATTACTGGGAGCAGGAAGCTGTAATGTATGCCAAGGTAAACGGCAAAGATGCATTTATCCTGGTGTTCTGCAATCCTGACAATCCTTATGGTAAAATGCAGGGATATGCATATGCTGACGGCTTTGATGAAAATGCCATAGAGAGTTATTATGCATTTGACGATGAAGATACGATTGATATTGTTTATATCATGATGGATATAAACAGTGAAAAAATCTCATACGAAGCAAATGGCGAGCCTGTTAAATATAAGGATGCGGTTCTGAGTTATGAGACTGTAGATCTTTCAGGATATAATGTCATGATCGGATATCAGTTTGAAGATGTTTATGGAAATGTCTATAAGGCTGAATATCAGATGGCTCAGTAATAAATATTTTGTGAATAAGTAAAGCGGCCGCTGCATGTCAGAAAATGATGTGCAGCGGCTTTTTACGTTATTCTGTATTGAACATTTGTTCGATTTATGCTATTCTTAAATATATATTTTTATTCAGGGTGGACAGAAGTGAGATTTATCTATGACAAGGGACAATTTCATGAGGAGATTTATCGCGAGGAAAGTATACCGAAGCGACCGGGATATCCGATGCCGCAGGAGATAAGGGATATTCGTGCGCTTCAGCAGAAGGAAGCGGCTGCAGGAACGTCGAGGGCGGAGATTTTCGTTCATATGGCGTCATTTATGGCGGAATATACGGATGAATTTACATTTGATATGAAGATAAGACGCGATAAGCCCGCATTTGACTGCCTTGATGATGTTATGCTGAGAGGATATTTCGGGTGGAGGACTCTGTATAGAAAAGGACAGATAATCCCGGCGGAGACTTATCCGGAGATCTATGCATACGAACTGATAAATGAAATTGAAACCAAAGATAAATATGAGACCTGCAGAATCTTAAAAAAGCTTGCAGAGGATTATCCGGCCTACAGGAGAAATATCAATAGATATCTTACGGATTTTATAATATTTAATGGACTGGAGCCATCAATGCTGCCGGAAAATGACCAGCTCTGGAATGATAAAAGGGTAGCGGCTCTTATGGGTGATGACAGCATTCATTTTCTCAAGGCTTTATATGAAGCTGCTGAATATCCGTATGAATATCCGGACAAATGCAGGGCTTGGAAGATAAGTGAGGATGAATTTGCAAAGCTCGTACAGCAGTGCTTTCACAGTATCAGAAGATATTATGACAAGCATCGGAAGAAGGGTTTTTATGATGATATATTCGGGCGGAGAGAGCTCTGGCCGTATCCGCTTTTCAGTAATGCAGTTGTCGTGTCGGCGGCCGGAAATGAGGAATATATTTATAAGGTAAATGAAGTCAGAGCCTATCATTTTAATAAGAATCACTGGTCCGTGGAGCGTTATACACCGGGAGAGAATCTTATAATCTTTGCAAGAGAATTTATAAATGATATTTACAGCTGCCTGGACGGTGCGAAGGAGTCTTCCGGTAAGAATGCGTGGAGATTTAAGCTGATTGCGGAAGAGGTAAAAGCCTTTAGGGAACGGAAGGCAAGAGAGGTTAAGATTGATACCGGACGGCTCGATGCTATAAGGCTCAGGGCGGCTGAGATACGCGACCTTCTTATAGTTGATGAGGAGATGGAAGTGAATGATCGGGCAGATGCTGCCGAAACAGATGTGTCATCAGAGGAGACTTCAGAAGAGCTTTTGACAGCTGATGAAAAGCATTTTCTGAAATGTATCATAGACGGTAAGAGTCTTGAAGAATTTACCGGTAAGGGCATGATGCTCAGCATTTTAATAGATGGCATAAATGAAAAGCTGTACGATGTGTTTGGGGACAGCGTTATTTGCGAGGATGAAAGCCCTTATATCTATGAGGATTATCTGGAGGATATCCGAAGGATGATAGAGAATTAATGTGAACTAATGAATGATCGAAAGACGAGGGATAGAATAGTGGATGCAGTTAATATTGAACGTAAAGCACCAAAGAGAGTAGCCCAGGCGGTGATCAACTCCCTGAAGGGAGGCGTTGTTCCGCGTGTAGGGCTTCCATATATAGCAGTCGGAAGAGATAAGGAGATTAAGGCGCTTCTTCATGACGAGGAGATCATTTCCGAGGGAGGCGCTTCATTCAGATTCATAGTCGGAAAGTACGGCAGCGGCAAGAGCTTCCTGCTTCAGACTATGAGAAATCATTTGCTTGATAAGAATTATGTTGTTGTCGATGCTGATCTTTCTCCGGAGAGAAGGCTGCAGGGAACCCAGGGACAGGGGCTCGCAACCTACAAGGAGCTGATCAGAAATATGTCGACAAAGACGAGGCCTGAGGGCGGCGCATTAACTCTTATTCTGGACAGATGGATAAGCAGCATACAGCGCGATGTGATGTCGGAGTTTAATCTTTCGGTCGGGGCGCCGGAGCTTGCTGAGAAGACTGAGAAGAAGATGACGGACATCATTTATTCGCTGAATGATATGGTCCACGGCTTTGATTTTGCAACGCTTCTTATAATGTATTACCGTGCGGTTACCGAGGGCGATGACGAGAAGAAGGCGAAGATCGTAAAATGGTTCAGAGGCGAGTATCCGACCAAAACGGATGCGCGGCGCGAGCTTGGCGTGAATATTATCATAAATGATGACGACTGGTATGAATATCTGAAGATATTTGCGGCGTTTATGGTGAAGGCCGGCTACAGCGGACTTTATATCATGGTGGATGAGCTGGTAAATCTCTACAAGCTGACGAATACTGTGACGAGGCAGAATAATTACGAGAAAATGCTGGCTATGTACAACGATTGTATGCAGGGAAAGGCTCATTATCTGGGAATCATCATGTGCGGGACGCCGGAATGCATGCAGGACAAAAGAAGAGGCATTTACAGCTATGAGGCACTTCGATCAAGGCTTGACAGAGGCAGGTTCAGCGGAGAGTTTAAGGATATGCTGGCGCCTGTTATCGAGCTTTCAATACTTAGCTATGAAGAAATGTACATACTTCTAGAGAAGCTTTCCGCGCTTCATTCGGGACTTTATGGCTACGACAGAGTGCCTGACAAGGATGAAATGATATTCTTCCTGAAGACGGAATATGAGAGGATAGGAGCTGAGAAGCTTATCACTCCGAGAGAGGTGATAAGAGATTATATCGAGGTTCTGGATATCATCTTCCAGGAAGAAAATGTGGACATTAAGGATCTTCTGGGTTCGGGAAGCTTTCAGTTTGCCAAGACCGAGCTTGAGGAGAAGGCAGAATCTGAAAGTAATGATGAGTATGCGGATTTTTATGTGTAATAAGAGAAAACGATGAATGTACAGAATCAAAACGTGAACGGCAGTGTGAAAGTACAGGGTTTGTGTGAAAGATCAGCAGCCATGGAATGAGTTTATTTAAGAGGAATCGTAAATGAGTATTTTTGAGAGATATGCTCCATTTGTGCAGGAATATATATACAGAAATAACTGGGAAAGCCTCCGGTCAATCCAGGTTGCTGCGGGCGATACTATCTTTAATACGGATGAGAACGTGCTGATATGTGCATCGACTGCTTCGGGCAAGACGGAGGCGGCATTTTTCCCTATCATTTCGCTTTTTTATGAGGATATGCCGAAGTCGGTCGGATGTATCTATATCGGACCGCTCAAGGCACTTATAAATGATCAGTTTGACAGACTGACGGAGCTTTGTGATGAGGCTGAGATACCGGTGTGGCACTGGCATGGTGATGTATCCATGAGTCACAAGAATAAGCTTCTGAGGCATCCATCAGGAATCCTTCAGATAACTCCGGAATCGTTAGAGGCGATGCTTATGAGAAAGTATCAGATGCTTCCGTTACTTTTCGGAGATCTAAGGTTTATCGTTATTGATGAGGTTCATTCTCTTCTTCGCGGCGACAGAGGCGGACAGACACTTTGCCTTATAGAGAGGTTGTGCAAGGCGGCAGGTGTAAATCCGAGAAGGATCGGACTATCCGCTACAATGGGAGATCCGGTAAGGGCAGGAGAATTCCTTGCGGCAGGAACCGGCAGAGGAACAGTCATACCTAAGATAGAAGAGAAGAAGGCCAGATGGCGCCTTTCTGTCGAACATTTTTATATACAGAATGATGAGGGAAAAGCAAGCAAAACTGCAGCAGATGCTTCAACTGCACATGAGCCTGAACTGCAGGCTTTTCCTGCAATTACAGATGCTGCAGCAGAGTATGATGGTGATTCACAATCTGATGACTCTGTGGCTGAGGAAAAGCTGTATGATCCTTCATTTAAATATATATTTGATAACACGAGAAATAAAAAATGTCTGGTGTTTACGAATTCCAGAGAGGAGTGCGAGGCGGTAACGACAACTCTGCGCAGGTATTCGGAGGTTCAGGGCGAGAGCGAGAGATTTCAGATACATCATGGAAATATATCTTCGGCTCTCAGAGAGACGGCTGAAGAACTGATGAAGGATGATGACGAGCTTCAGACTACGGTTACAACTGCGACGCTTGAACTTGGTATTGATATAGGAAGGCTGGAGAAGGCCTTTCAGGTGGATGCACCATGGACGGTTTCTTCATTTCTTCAGAGAATGGGACGAACAGGACGAAGAGGGCAGCCGCCGGAAATGCATTTTGTGATACGAGAGGAAGAGGTTGAGGAGAGAGCGCTTCTGCCGGTGACCATTCCGTGGAAGCTGATCCAGGCTATCTCGCTTATTCAGCTCTATGCAGAAGAAAAATGGGTAGAGCCGCCGCGGCTTGAAAGACTGCCGTTCAGTCTGCTGTATCATCAGACTATGAGTACGCTTGTTGCGGGCGGAGAGATGCTTCCGGCTGAGCTTGCGGGAAGAGTGCTCGGACTTCAGTATTTTCACAGGATCACTCAGGAGGACTACAGGGAGCTACTGCTTCATCTGATCGATATCGGCCATATTGAGCGGACAGCAGAGGGCGGACTGATAGTAGGTCTTGCAGGTGAAAGGATAGTAAACGGTTTTAAGTTTTACGGTGTATTTCAGGAAAATGAAGAATACTCCGTCAGAAGTGAAGCGGGCCAGCTTGGAACTATAGTTGCACCGCCTCCTGTCGGGGAGAAGATAGCGATAGCAGGTCATGTATGGACAGTGCTCGAGGTTGACAGGACAAGGCACAGCGTATACTGCACTAAGGTCAGAGGCAGCGTTCCGGCGTATTTCGGACAATGCCCGGGCGACCTTAACACTAAGATACTGCTAAGAATGCGTCAGGTACTTACCGAGGATATAAACTATCCATATCTTAAAAAGAATGCCTCAGACAGACTTGAGAAGGCCAGAAATCTCTTCAGAGACAAGAATATCACTGATAATATGCTGTTTAATCTCGGAGGGACCAAATGGTGCTTCATGCCGTGGCTCGGAACATATTCCTTCATGGCGCTTGAGAGATTTCTCAGGATAAAGCTTAAGGGAAGACTTGGACTCAGCAATTTTGATTCGTCGAAACCATTTTTCATGGTCTTTAATATGAAGGCGGACAAGGAAAGCTTCTTCAGTATACTCAGTGAGGAGCTGGCGAAACCATTTGATATGATGGAGCTTATCTATCCGAAGGAGGTGCCTCTCTTCGAGAAGTATGATGAATTTGTCCCGGAGCATCTTGTTAAGAAAAGCTTTGCCTATGGTGTGCTGGATATTTCGGAAGTGAAGGAGCGCTTTATACAGAGTCATAATAACAATACTGTCTCTTGAAAAATGCAAAAAGTGGTTGTATCATATACGTACTTAAAAAGTGTTTTGAAAGAGTATCCGGCTGCCGGGATTATATTATTTCCGGCAAATGGAATGAAGGGATGGATAAAAATGTTTCAGGTTGATTTTAAAAAACCGTGTCATGTATATTTTATGGGCATAGGCGGTATCAGTATGAGCGGACTTGCTGAGATCCTTATCAAGGAAGGCTTTAAGGTGTCCGGTTCGGATATGAAGGAATCTGATATCACACTGATGCTTAGAGATAAGGGATGCAGCATCAGCATAGGTCAGGTTAAGGAAAATATAACAGATGATATAGATGTAGTTGTATATACTGCAGCGATCAGAGAAGATAATGAGGAGTACTGCGAGGTTAAGAGAAGAGGCATTCCGATGCTTTCAAGAGCCCAGCTCCTTGGACAGATCATGGCATTTTATAAGTACAGCGTTGCGGTTGCCGGAACTCACGGAAAGACAACTACAACATCCATGATGACAAGTGTTCTCCTTGCGGGAGAGAAGGATCCTACAGTATCAATCGGAGGAATGCTCAGCCAGATCGGAGGAAATATCCGCGTAGGAAGCTCGGATTATTTCGTTACAGAGGCCTGCGAGTATACAAACAGCTATCATTCATTTAATCCTTTTATCAGCATCATTTTAAATATTGATAATGATCATCTGGATTTCTTCAAGAACCTTGATAATATCATCGAGTCCTTCAGAGTATTTGCAACCAAGACTCCGAAGGAAGGAACAGTGATCCTTAACGGTGATATGGACTGTCTCGAGAGAGTAAGAGGCGGACTTCAGTGCAAGGTTGTTACCTTTGGTAAGAATGAGAAAAATGATTACGTTGCTAAGAATATCACTCTTGATGATGCGGGCAGACCTTCATTTTCTGTTACAGCAGACGGCGAGGATCTCGGAACCTTTACTCTTAATGTTACCGGTGAGCATAATGCAGTTAATTCACTTGCAGTCATCGCAGCAGCAAGGGAGCTCGGAATAGATTTAGAGACTATAAGAAAAGGTCTTTCGGAGTGCAGAAGCGCCGGAAGAAGATTTGAATATAAGGGAACAACCGAAAAGGGTGCGGTAGTTATCGATGATTATGCACATCATCCTACAGAGATCGCTGCTACACTCAAGGTGGCAAATGATATCAAGAAGAATGAGCTCTGGGTAGCTTTCCAGCCGCATACATATTCCAGAACCAAGGCGCATCTTCAGCAGTTTGCAGAGGCTCTTTCAGCAGCTGATCATGTCCTTCTTGCGGATATTTATGCTGCCAGAGAGAAGGATGACGGTACTGTTTCCTCAAAGGATCTCGAGAAGCTTCTCATAGAAAAAGGCTGTGATGCAGTCTACCTCGGAGATTTTGTGTCAATAGAAAAATATTTATCAGAAAAAACGAAAAAAAGTGATTTGTTAATAACTATGGGAGCAGGAAATATCGATTCTATCGGTGTTTCTCTGGTGAAAAAATAGTTATCAACAGTTTCCACAAAATCATCTGCCTTTATCCGGCGGATGATTTTTGTTTTTATCAACACACATGAATTGTCAGACTAAGGCTGAAAGGTCTATAAAAAACGTGACCGGATAAAAAAGGTTTCCACGGTTATCAACGTTATCAACAGTTTCCACAAAAATCTGACTGATACCCACGAGCCCGACGGGCAGTTGCAAAAGACTTTTGTTGTGCTATACTTAAGACACTTTTGAAATGGGGAGAGGCTTGATGGAATGAACATTACAATTTCAACAGAAAAGAAGGAGACATTTTCACAGATTTCCAACAATTTTATAGATTTCCATATGGCAGATGCAAATGGGGAGTTTGTCAAGGTTTATCTATATCTTGTACGCCTGTATTCATGCGGCAGACCGGTATCTGTAAGCGATATAGCAGATTTCCTGAATTGTAAGGAAAATGATGTATGCAGGGCGATTAAATACTGGGTTTCACGAGGGGTACTCAGTTTTACATATGACTCCGGAAGACGTATCACAGGCATAGTGCTTAAGAACATTGATGCGCCGGACAGACTGGAGGAGGAAGGACTTCTGGATTTTACAGCTTCGATGCTTGAGGATGAGCAGCCGGCTGCAGCAGAAGTGACTGAAGAGAAAGAAAATATAAGACATATAGAAGAGGTTGATATTCGCTCAGGTATAGAAGCAGCAGAGACAGAGAATAAGGCTCCTGAGAAGAGAAAGATCGATAAGAAGGATTTAAACAGTAAGCTTATCGATGAAAACTTTAAGGATCTGAAGAGTCAGGCAGAGGCATATTTTGCGAGAGCACTTACTCCGGCAGATATTAATATGATGATCTATATATATGATGATCTTCATTTTAAGAAGGAGCTTTTTGAATATCTTCTTGAATACTGTGCGACTATTGGCAAGACTAATTCGAAATATGTTGAGAAGGTCGCTATCAACTGGTACGAGCTGGGCTTCACAGAGAGACAGGAAGCAGTTGATTATACGGATACATTTAATTCGCTTTACAGAAGAATCTTTAAAGAGCTTGGCATTACGGGCAGAACAGTACCAACGCCTGCTGAGATGGAATTCATAAAGAAATGGAAAAAAGAATTCGGCTATGATGAGGAGATCATCGGAGAAGCCTGCAGAAGGGCGATACTTTCAAGACCGAATTCAGCAACCTTTGCATATGTTAACGGTATACTTGAAAGCTGGTTCAAGGACGGCGTCAAGATATTCGGTGATATAAAAGGCGCTGATCAGAGATTCAGCAAAGCTAAAAAGACCAAGACTTCCGATCAGAGACTCGGAACCTTTGGCAATTATAAACAGAGCAGTACCGATGAGGAATGGGACGAGCTTACGAAAATGTATATCAAAGAGGTAAATAATCAGTAATGAGTGGATTATCATTTGACATGGATGAGATACTGAGGAAGCTCGAAAGACGGAGAAGCGAAAGCATCAGCCGGCTGAACATGCGAAGAGAAGAGGTATATCAGAGACTTCCGGAGATTAAGGAGATCGATGATGAGATCAGAGAGGGCACTCTCGATACCATCCGAAAGAGCATAGCCGACAGAAACGGCTCTTCCGTAAATGACATAAGCGGACTTGCAAAGCTTCAGCAGAAGAATGAAGAACTCTCTCAGAAGAAGAGAAAGCTGCTCGTGAAAAACGGTTACGACGAAGAATACCTTGAGAGGCAGTATGTATGTCCGATCTGCAAGGATGAAGGATATATAAACGGCGAAAGATGCAAATGTCTTAACCAGATGATCGTTGAAGCAAGATATATGCAGTCGAACCTTAGTGTGAGGCTGGAGAAGGAAAATTTCAAAACCTTTGATTACAGCTATTTCAGCAAGGAAATAAGCGGTAAAGAGGAGGTTTCTCCTTATGATAATATAAAAAGTATTGTAAAAAGAGCAAAAAAATACATAAGTTCTTTTGACAAAGTAAGGGGAAATATTATAATATTCGGAGAGACCGGCAGAGGAAAAACATTTCTTGTGAACTGTATTGCAAAAGAAATACTTGACGCAGGGCATAGTGTGTTTTATCTTACTGCAGGGGAAATGGTTGATGACGTTATCAATGAGTACCTCTTCAGACATGATGATGAAGACGGCGGTGATAAGGAGAAGAAGGCCAGATATGAATTTATATTTGAGGCCGACCTGCTTATCATAGACGATCTGGGAACAGAGGCTCTTAACAGACAGAGCATAACCCAGCTTTTCAGAGTCATAAATGAGAGGATAACCAGAGGAGCGGCAACCATCATCTCATCAAATCTTGATATAAAGGATATCAGAGATAATTATACGGAAAGGTTTGCCGGACGTATTGCGGAGAATTATGATTTCTATAATATCTTCGGATCCAATATCAGGATGATCAAAAAGAAACGTATGCTGGAAAAGAATGCATAAGGAAATATTTTTATTTAAAGGACGGAGGACAATAAAATGCCAGACGCTAGTAAACTCAGTACAATACCTGTAGGACAGCTTGGAATTCTCCCACTTGAGAGCAGCTACTCTCTTGGACAGAAGGTAGACCGCTATCTTGTTAAATGGAGAAAAGAAAGACTTATCAAGGAACCTAAGGAAAGTATTATTTTTGATGGATATGAGCAGGATACATTTATTCTGAATTCGGCATGTCCAAGATTTGCTTCGGGCGAGGCTAAAGGAACGCTTAAGGGCTCTGTCAGAGGTAAGGATATCTTCCTTATGGTAGATGTCGGAAACTACAGCATTGAATATACACAGAGCGGTATTAAGAAGCCGATGTCACCTGATGATCATTTTCAGGATCTTAAGAGAATAATCGCTGCTATCGGCGGAAAGGGCAGAAGAATCAATGTTATCATGCCTTTCCTCTATGAGAGCAGACAGCATAAGCGTACAAGCCGTGAGTCTCTTGACTGTGCACTTGCACTTCAGGAGCTTGTAGGAATGGGTGTTGAGAACATCATTACATTTGATGCGCATGATCCTCGTGTACAGAATGCAATCCCTCTCAGCGGATTTGAAAATGTAATGCCTACATATCAGTTTATTAAGTGTCTGCTTAAGACAACTCCTGATCTTGAGCTTGATTCAGATCACCTTATGATCATCAGCCCGGATGAAGGAGCTATGCATAGAGCAATCTACTTCGCTAACCATTTTGGCGTTGATGTCGGAATGTTCTACAAGAGAAGAGATTATACAAAAGTTGTTAACGGTAAGAACCCTATCGTTGCTCATGAATTCCTTGGTGATGATGTGGCAGGCAAGGATGTAATCATCGTTGACGATATGATCGCATCAGGAGAGAGTATGCTTGATGTTGCTAAGGAGCTTAAGAAGAGAAAGGCAAGAAGAGTATTCGCACTTGCTACATTCGGTCTCTTTACAGCAGGCCTTGAGGTATTTGACGAGGCTAAGAAGAATGGTATCATCGAGAAGGTTATTACAACAAATGTAACCTATCAGAAGCCTGAGCTTTTTGAGCGTGACTGGTATGAATCAGCAGATATGAGTAAGTATATTGCATACCTTATCGATCATATCAACCATGATGCTTCTATCAGCGATCTCCTTGATCAGTCTGAGAGAATCCAGGCAAGACTTAACGAATATAAGTTAAAGCATACCATTTCTGACAACTACGAAGTTAATTTTGTTAAGTGATCTTGCTAACACTTAAGATTTTTAAGCAAAAAATCAAAATTTATATAAAATATTTTGTTTTTTCTTGACTGCAAGATAAATTGTTATATACTATAGTTTATCAAATAGTTCTGACAATCAGAAAAAGATGGGAGATGGATTGATATGGCAAAGAAGGATATCGACTGGGGTAGCCTTGGATTTGGATACGTTCAGACAGATAAGAGCTATGTTTCAAATTTTAAGAATGGTGCATGGGATGACGGCGTCCTCACAGATGATCATACTATTACAATGAGTGAGTGTGCCTGCGTGCTTCATTACTCACAGTCATGTTTTGAGGGACTTAAGGCCTATACAACGGAAGACGGACATATTGTTACTTTCCGTCCTGACCTTAACGCAAAGAGAATGGTAGATACAGCTAAGAGACTTGAGATGGCTGTTTTTCCTGAAGAGAGATTTGTGGATGCAGTAGTTAAGGTAGTCAAGGCAAATCTTGACTGGGTTCCGCCATATGGTTCAGGTGCCACACTTTATATAAGACCATTTATGTTTGGTTCAAATTCAGTAATCGGTGTTAAGCCTGCTGATGAATATCAGTTCAGAATCCTTACAACACCTGTAGGACCTTATTTCAAGGGCGGCGCTAAGCCAATCTACATCAGAGTAAGTGATTTCGACAGAGCAGCTCCTCACGGAACTGGTCATATCAAGGCCGGACTTAACTATGCAATGAGCCTTCATGCAATAGTAGATGCTCACAAGAATGGTTTTGATGAGAATATGTATCTTGATCCTGCAACCAGAACAAAGGTTGAGGAGACCGGTGGAGCAAATATGATCTTCATCCAGGGCAACAAGTTCATCACACCAAAGTCAAACAGCATCCTTCCTTCAGTAACACGTCGTTCACTTGAGGTTGTTGCTAAGGATTACCTTGGAATGGAAGTTGAAGAAAGAGAAGTATATCTTGACGAGCTCGCAGGCTTCGATGAGTGCGGTCTCTGCGGTACAGCAGCAGTTATCTCACCAGTTGGTAAGATAAATGATCATGGCAAGGACATCTGCTTCCCAAGCGGAATGGAAGAGATGGGACCAAAGACCAAGAAGCTTTACGATACACTTACAGGTATCCAGATGGGCAGAATTGAAGCTCCTGAAGGATGGATCAAGGTTATTGAGTAATTAATGAGTAGTCAGGATATTATCTGACGCTTGTGAAATATCAAAATTTAAAGATCACCTCGGTTCTCCGGGGTGATTTTTTATATTATTAAACAGAGTTTCCTGTGTGGTGTGAGAGAATCAGATCATGTGAGAAGCCGTGATGATGAAAACGGTTGTGAAGAGAGCGGTTGTATTGATAATAGGAGAATCGTCATGTCGAAGAATAAAGAGAAAAAATATTTCGCTAAGATATTTGCAGCCGCAAGCCTGGGAAGCGGTATATTTATTGCTATGGGCTGGCCGTTCTTCAGATTTATGACTTACGCCGGTAAGAAGAAAACCGAAAAGCAGAGTACGAACAGAAAGAAATGGTTTCAGCTGAAGCATCCGACCATCAATCATCCGAGGCATAATTATGAAGAGGAATATCTGAGCACCAGAGAATGGTGTGAGAATATGGAAATGAAGGATGTATTCATCAGAAGTGTTGATGGTCTGAAGCTGCATGCATCATTTCTTCCTGCTGAAAATGCGAAGAGGATAGTGATCCTATGCCACGGATACCGCGGAACACGTTTCGGCAGTGTAGCTCATGTGGCTCATTTCCTTCATGACGAGAATTCGGGATTACTGTTTATAGATCAGAGGTGCTGCGGGGAGAGCGAAGGAAGGTATATAACCTTTGGTGCCAGAGAGCAGTACGACATACTTGAATGGGTAAAGCTGATAGAAAAAAAGAACCATAAGCATCTCCCGATATACCTTTACGGGCAGTCCATGGGAGCAGCATCGGTTATACTTGCTTCGGGACATACACTTCCGAAGGACGTAAAGGGTATTATAGCGGATTGCGGATTTCATTCGATGAAGCAGCAGCTTCGCGATATCGCGTCGGGATGGTTTCATCTTCACTGGATAGAGCTCCTATTGATGAGGGTTGATCTTTTCTGCAGGCTCTTCGGCGGGTTTGCCATGAAGGAAACTGATATGACAGAAGCGCTGAAGAAAAATGATGTTCCGATCCTTTTCTTCCACGGCGAGGATGATACGTATGTCTTCCCGGAGAATACAAGGAGAAATTATAAGCTCTGCCGCGCGGATAAGGAGCTTGTGATAATTCCGGGCGCAAGGCATCTTTGCTGCTCATACGTTGAGCCGGAGCTTTATATAAATAAGATGCGAGAATTCATCGACAGAACTGAGAATACAGAAAAACGTTAAAGCATAGCAGCAATACAGCAAACTAACAAAACAGCATGGCAGGATCAGCCGGCGGTAAAAAAGATCATAAACATGATCAAAGATAGAAAAGATATAGATAAAGGATGATACGTTACAAACCTTGTGATGTATCATCCTTTTTTATGTTATCAAACATTTATCTATAAAGTGTTCGATATGTTGTGGGCAATATTATCAGATGTGTTCATTAAGTCTTTGGGGGTATTTTCTTTTTCAAAACAATATGATAAGTTTCATTCGCAAAGTAAAAAACAAAAGAAACAAACCAGAGATTTATTAAGATGTTTGATCAGAGCAGATTAAATGCATCGGATAAGAGCATCACAGATTGGTACTGCAGATCGGAATAATTTCGGAGGAGAGAATATGAGAAAAGAATACCCCCTTACAGCGGCACAGTATATGCATTATGAATGGATCAAGGACTATAAGACACAGCAGGTTTCGGGACTTAGTATAGTTGCATCCCTTAAGGCTGAGCTTGATTTTGGATTATTAAAGAAATGTATCCAGCTGGAAATACAGCGTTACGGATGCCTCAGACTTAAGTTTACAAAGCCGGACAAAGAGGGAAAGGTAAAGCAGTATCTCATTAAGCATGATTCAAGAGATATAGAGTTAAAGGATCTTTCTGGAATGAGTCTTAAAGAAGCTGATGATCTGATGCAGAGCTGGGCTTATCAGACTCTTGACGGTGACAACCGCCCGATGTGCGAATTTATAATGGTAAAGCTTCCTGAAGGCTACAATGGTTTCTTCGTACATATGGATCACAGACTTAACGATTCATGCGGTATCGTGGTAATGGTAAATGACCTTATGCAGCTTTATACACATTACAGATTCGGCACTCCTTATCCGGAAGATCTGGCTGATTTTGAGACAGTTCTTAATTCTGATCTTCAGAAGGCAAATAACGAAAAGCGTTTTGCTAAGGATAAAAAGTTCTGGGACGATCAGCTTGACCAGTACGGCGAGCCTCTGTATTCAGATATTCAGGGACCTTCAGTACTTGAAGAGGCAAGAAAGAAGCATAACGATCCAAAGCTTCGTGCAGCAGATATCGAGAGAGAGAAGCTTTTCGTAGCGGTTAAGGATTATGTGCTTGAGCCTGAACCAACAAAGTGGCTTATGGATTTCTGCATGAACCATCAGCTTTCAATGACTAACCTCCTTCTCCTGGCCATAAGAACCTATCTGTCTAAGGTAAACAATGGTCAGGAGGACATAACTATAGAAAACTTCATCTCGAGGCGTTCGACACATGACGAATGGACCTCGGGAGGAAGCAGAACTATTATGTTCCCTTGCAGAACAGTGATCAGCGGAGATACGGATTTCCTCTCTGCCGCATACGAGATACAGAATGTTCAGAACAGAATATATATGCACAGCAATTATGATCCGGCGCTTATCCGTGAAGAAATGAAGAAGCGTTATAACACACCGGATGATACAACCTACGAAAGCTGTTATCTGACATATCAGCCGATGCCTGTACGTATGGATAATCCATTTTTAAAGAACATCGATATGCATTCAAAGTGGTTTGCTAACGGAGCTGCTACCAAGAAGATGTATCTTACGGTTTCACATACAGAAAACGGCGGAATGAACTTCTCATATCATTATCAGACAGTATGTCTGAATGAGAAGGATATGGAGCTGCTTTACTACTATATGATGAGAATACTTTTCAAGGGTATCGCAGAGCCTGATATGAAACTCAGTGACATAATGAACCAGGTATAAACCGGCAAAATAAAACCGGGAATCGGAAAAAAATCAATACTTTTTTAACCGGATGAAAAGGCCGGTACATGGTAAAAGGCATTTAACCTGTGAGAGAAGAGAGGAGAATTAAAATGGATATTGTTAAGGAATTTAAGGAGCTTGTTGCTCAGTATTGTGAAGTAGCTGCAGATGATATGACAGATGATATGCGTTTCCGTGAGGATCTTGGATTTACATCACTCGGATTCATGTCATTTCTCGGAGAACTTGAGGATAATTTTGATGTAGAGCTTGTTCAGGAAGAAGCTGTTCAGGTTCGTACTATTGGTGAAGCGCTGGAGATGTTAAGTAATCTTGTGGAGGCGTAATATGAATACTGTTGCTGAAATATGGGACAAGGCGCTTAATGATTTTGCAGACCTTCCTGCAGTGCGCTGGCTTATCAGGAAGGATATAGCTGAAAAAAGCTATAAAGAATTAAATGATGATGTTATAGCTGTACGTAAGGGACTTTCAGCAGAAGGCTTCCACGGTGCACATATCGCACTTATCGGTACAGCTTCAGTAAACTGGATCGCTGCATATCTCGGTATAACAACAGGGGATAACGTAGCAGTTCCTCTTGATGCAGGACTTCCTGCAGAGGATCTTCTTGATCTTCTTGTTAGAAGTGATTCAGAGGCTTTATTCTTAAGTCCTAAGGCAGCTGCACTTGTTGAAGCTGTTAAGGATAACTGCCCTAAGATATGTAAGATATGGATCCTTCAGGATGAGGAGTCTGATGCTGCAGATACAATGGCAGCATTTAAGAATGTAAATGGTGAGACAGAATTAAAGAGATCTTCTGCAGAGGATCTTTCAACCATCATTTTCACATCAGGAACAACAGGTAAGAGCAAGGGCGTTATGCTTACTCAGACAAATCTTGCCCAGAATGTAGAGTCTGTTCCTTTTGAGTCTCTTCCGGGAACAACAGTTTTAAGCGTACTTCCTGTACATCATGCATTCTGCCTCGTTATGGACTGGCTTAAGGGCTTTTCACTCGGTGCAGTTGTATGTATAAATGATTCCTTCATCCATATGGTACGTAATATGGGAATCTTCAAGCCGGACGTAATGCTTATGGTTCCTCTTATGATCGAAACCATTTATAAGAGACTTGCTGCAGCTGATCAGACGATCCCTAAGAAGATAATCGCAGATAATGTATTCGGCGGAAATCTGAAGATCATTTTCACAGGTGGTGCACACCTTGATCCATTTTATATTGAGAAGTTTAAGGAATATGGAGTTGATGTTCTTGAGGGCTACGGAATGTCTGAATGCTCGCCGGTTATAAGCAGCAGCATGCCTGATGACCACAAGGACGGTTCTATCGGAAGACCATTAAAGAATGTAAAGATCAGCTTTGAAAATGGTGAGATACTTGTTCAGGGAAGCAGTGTTATGAAGGGCTACTACAAGATGCCTGAGGAGACTGCTGAAGCGCTTAAGGACGGATGGCTTCATACAGGTGATAAGGGATATATCGACGAGGATGGTTTCCTCTTCATTAACGGTCGTGTTAAGAATCTCATCATTCTCTCAAACGGAGAGAATATATCTCCTGAGGAGATAGAGAATAAGCTTGCACTTGATCCACTTATCGGTGAGGTTATCGTAACAGGAGAGAACAACGGTCTTACAGCGCGTATCTATCCTGATCAGGATATCATGCAGCTTAAGGGAGTTGCTGAGGAGAATCTTCAGGTTATCCTTCAGGCAACACTTGATGCTTATAACAAGAATCAGCCTACATATCGTCAGATCACAGGCCTTGTTATAAGAAAAAATCCGTTCCTCAGAAATGCCACAGGCAAGATCAAAAGAACGGATGCATGTATTGATGA
>ONVE01000189.1 GCA_900321215.1 uncultured Eubacterium sp.
TCTACAATAAAAAGATGCTGGCTGCCTTAACGGCGATGCTTCTTCTGACTGCCGGATGCGGTAAGAAGGATGAGGATACGACGGAGAGGACGACGAATAAGATCACTACGGAAAGTACTGAGTCTACTGAGTCGTCGGATACGGAAGGTACGACAGGAGAGAATACTACAGAAGATGCTTCTGTTACAGAGGATAAGAGTACCGCAACAGAGGAAGGAACGACTGCTGAACCGGACAGCCGGACAGAGAGTACAGAAGGAACAACCATTACTCCGGGAGGTAATCTGCCAGGAAAAGATGAAAACCCTGTGACGGATACCAAGAGCCCTGAAAATATGGCTGAGTATCTTTCCGGAGACTGGAATATGATACCGGGCGGCAACAGCAGCAAGAAGCCTCCGGTTAAGATCAGCTTTGATAAAGAGGAAAACATCTGTACATTTTATAATGAAGACGGCAGTAAATTCATAAAGACGTCCATGGAGTATCAGAGCCTTTTCGGAGATGATGATAAAGCAAATCTTGTAACGCTTAAGACTCTCGAGGCATCGGAAGACACAGTTTCTAATTCTGAGGAGTTAGAGCATATGTCGGTTGATGTGCAGCTTCTTACAGCGAATGTAAACGGTAAGAAATATCTTGCAATAAGAGAAGCTGGAAATGGTGACTCAATACTCGGATATGAGTTCCTTAAACCGGAGAATAGGACTGACAGCTTTTTCTGGATATTCGCAAAGGAAGAAGATAAAGAGCAGAAGCTTTCTGATGAAGAAAATGCATTTCTGGTAGAGAAGAATACTTCATTTTATGCCTTTAAATGGATAGAAGAAAATGGTGCCTGCTATCTCCAGAGGATGGATACGGATTCCTTTGAGGACCTCTGGTACGATGGCACGGTTAGTGTGAGTGTTCTGATCTATTCCTACAATAATACCGGCTTCGGCAACTATGCAGTTAAGTATAAGTGTAAGGGCCTGAAAAAGGGAAATCCATCGCCGGAATTCGTATATGTTACAACAGATATAAATGGCGATATCGAGAAAATGCTTCCTGCCGAATATATGGGCTATGGATATTATAAGCCGGCTGAGGAAGAGGATTCGGAAAGAGCCGGACTTAAGACTACAGATGAGCTGTATCTCGGCGAGTGGGTGGATCCGACTGATCCGTACAGATACCTTTATATCCTTGAGGATGACCTTGAGGTTGGAGGATACAAGATAGAAATGTTCTATGATGATCAGCCTTCCATCTTCGGAAATGCAAATGCAGACAATCTGTCGCTTAGCATGAATCAGGGCTTCACTTACGATGATTTCTGGGTGCTCGGGCATTTTGATACTGCCGAGGGTGCGATAGCATTTACGGTTGATGAATCTGAGTACTGGGATCTACCGGTAGGAACTGTATATTATTTCGAAAGAAAAGAACCGCTTGAATAAGCGGTTCTTTCCTTTTGCGATGTGTTGTATGCAGCTAAGAAGAGTGCTGGTAGTGAAGGCGCAGGGGGAGGTGTTGTGAAGGCACTGTGAAGGCTCAGGGAGAGGTACCCGCTCGGTTGTAGCTGAAATACGCCCTCGCGGGTACCCTCCCTGCGCATGCAAACGACGACAACGCAGGTACCCTCCCTGCGCATGCAGACAACGGCAAAACATGGACATTTTCAGTGTATGGACACATCGAAAAAGGAAAAGGGTATAGGTATAAGTTATAACAAGCGGAAGGTTTTAACGATTTTACAAGAACAAATATGGGTGCTATCATTCGTTCATACCAAACGGGACAACAAAAATGAATGTGAGGAAGACAAATGGCTTTTATTGAATTAAAGAATGTTAATAAAACCTTTGAGACCGGCTCAGGTACGGTAGAGGCGTTAAAGGACATTAACCTTTCAATAGAAAAATCTGATATATACGGGATCATCGGTATGTCGGGAGCCGGAAAGAGTACACTGGTACGATGTTTGAACTATCTTGAAAGACCAACCGGAGGAGAGGTGATAATAGCCGGTAAAAACCTCGGAGAGCTTTCGGAGAAAGGCTTAAGGGAAGAGAGAAGAAATATCTCGATGATATTTCAGAATTTCAATCTCCTGATGCAGAAGAATGCACTTAAAAATGTATGCTTTCCTCTGAAGCTTAGAAAGGTCAGAAGGAAAGAGGCTGAAGCGAAGGCATATGAGCTTCTGGAAACAGTCGGAATAAAGGATAAAGCAAAAGCCTATCCGGCAGAGCTTTCAGGAGGACAGAAGCAGAGAGTTGCAATAGCAAGAGCTCTTGCATCAGATCCGGAGATACTTATCTGTGATGAAGCAACAAGTGCTCTCGACCCGCAGACAACTGCTTCGATACTTGAGCTTCTGAAGGATATAAATAAAAAATACGGGATCACGATAGTGGTCATAACTCATCAGATGAGTGTTGTAAGGGATATATGCAATAAGGTGGCCATCATTGAAGATGGAAGGCTGGTCGAGAAAGGCAAGGTAGCCGACATTTTTGCAAATCCAAAATCAGATACATCAAAAAGACTTCTTGGAAACAGTTTTTTTAAGAAGCTTGACATAGATAATGAGAAAGACTCGAAAGAGCTTGCTGGATAAAGGGGGTGAGGAAGGATGTTTAATGCACAGATAAATGAAATGCTGATACAGGGTGTAAAGGACACCTTATATATGACGCTTGGTTCAACAGCACTCGGATATGCGATAGGGCTTCCGATGGGAATAACCCTGGCGGTTACTGATAAGGATGGACTGAAGCCGAATGCATTTATCTACAGGATATTTGATCTTATTGCAAATGTCGTTAGAAGCATTCCATTCCTGATCCTGCTTATCATAATGATACCGGTAACAAGAGCTATTGTAGGAAAAAGCTACGGTGCATCTGCAACGATAATCCCACTGGTTGCGACCGCGGCGCCTTACATAGCAAGACTTGTTGAATCATCCCTTAAAGAGGTTGATACCGGAGTCATAGAAGCGGCAAGGGCTATGGGAGCTTCAAATCTGAATATCATTTTCAGAGTGCTTCTTGTAGAGGCGAGAACCTCTCTCATTATGGGAGCAACGATAGCAACAGGTACGATACTCGGATATTCCGCAATGGCAGGAACAGTCGGAGGAGGCGGCCTGGGAGATATAGCTGTAAGATACGGCTATTACAGATGGCAGACAGATATAATGATAGTCACAGTAATACTGATAATCATTTTGTTCCAGATAATTCAAAATGTGGGAATGATAACCGCAAATAAGCTTAATCATAAAAAATGATCATGAAGATCAAAAATGATAAAAAGATCTGCAAAAGATCTTTAAATATAATATAAAAGAAAGAAGGATAATATATCATGAGAAAGAGAGTAAAAGCATTATTATTAGTTGGAGTTTTAGCATTATCGGCATTTACAGGATGCGGTAAGAAGGAGAACAAGAAAGAGGTTCAGGCACAGGATAAGTCAGAGCTTAAGAAGATCAGTGTAGCAGCATCACCTACACCACATGCAGAGATACTTGAGAAGGCAAAGCCAATCCTTGAAGCACAGGGCTACGATCTTGAGATAAAGATATTTGACGATTATGTACTTCCAATGACAGTAGTAGAGTCAGGCGAGCTTGATGCAAACTATGCAGTACATGTACCATACCTTGAGTCATTCAATGCAGAGCAGAATACACACCTTGCAAATGCAGGCGGTATCCATTATGAGCCATTTGGAATCTATCCTGGCAAGAAGAAGGATCTTTCAGAGATCGCAGAGGGCGATACTATCGCAGTACCAAACGATACAACAAACGAAGCAAGAGCGCTTCTCCTTCTTCAGGACAACGGAATCCTTAAGCTTAAGGATGGCGCAGGTCTTACAGCAACAGTAAATGATATCGTAGAGAATCCTCATAAGATCAAGATCCAGGAGCTTGAGGCAGCTCAGGTAGCAAGAGTTAAGAGCGAAGTTGCATTTGTAGTACTTAACGGAAATTATGCTCTTGAAGCAGGGCTTTCAGTAGGTAAGGATTCAATAGCAAGCGAGAAGAGTGATTCCGAAGCTGCAAAGACATATGTAAATATCATCGCAGTTAAAGAAGGAAATGAGAATAACGAAGCTATCCAGGCTCTTGTAAAGGTTCTTCAGTCACAGGAGATCAAGGATTTCATCAGAGATAACTATGATGGTGCAGTAGTTCCTTTTGAATAAAATGATTACACATTTTATATAAAAAATAAAAGTCCGGCCGGCAGGATTTCCCTTCGGCCGGACTTGACTATTTAGAGGTTTTGGAGTAAAATAAACATAGTTGGTGAATGTCATTTAAGGGTTTTGCGAGAAATTCACCTTTCGGAGTTAATTTGATATTTTGGGCAAAACAAGGGAAACCTTGTGACGCAAAGCTAAAGGGCCTGAAGGAATCATCTATTGGCAGCCAGTTGCAGAGTTTTTCTATGTAATTTGGATTTTTCAGAGATTCATGCAGGGCGGTAAAGCAGAGCGTGAATCTCTTTTTTTACGTTCCGGATGCTTTGGGACTGGTGCACAGGATAGTTAAGTTATCTCACATATTTTAAGACGTTTAGTTGTTTGAAAAGCAATTCCCGGGGATCCCCACAGTGAATAAGTAGCTGTGGGGATTCTTCGTATTATATATAATTTATAAAAATCAGCTCAAAATAAGGTAATCTTGTATAACAGCTTTCTTAGAAAAAATATTGTAATTACAATGCTGTTAGTGCTATAATTGTGTCTAATTACGTGATACACCGCATTTTTTTGGGATAAGGCATGGAAATGCTCTGATTCTTCGCTGCTGCGGAGAGGGCCTTCCAAAAAGAGAATGGTTTTATCTATAGCATAATATATTTACAGGGAGGAATAAACCATGGGAATGACTATGACCCAGAAGATACTTGCTGCTCATGCGGGGCTTTCGAGCGTTGCTGCCGGAGACCTGATTGAGGCAAAGCTTGATCTGGTACTTGGAAATGACGTAACTACTCCGGTTGCGATCAACGAATTAAGCAAATTTAAGAAGAAGGATGTATTTGATAAGGACAAGATCGCTCTTGTTATGGATCATTTCACACCTAATAAGGATATTAAGAGTGCAGAGCACGTTAAGCAGGTAAGGGATTTTGCAAGAGCAAATAACATTACAAACTATTTTGACGTTGGACAGATGGGTATCGAACATGCGCTCCTTCCTGAGAAAGGTCTTGTAGTAGCAGGTGATGCGGTTATCGGTGCGGATTCACACACATGTACATACGGTGCGCTTGGCGCATTCTCAACAGGTGTAGGATCAACTGATATGGCCTGCGGTATGGTTACAGGACAGACATGGTTCAGAGTTCCGTCAGCTATCAAATTCATCATCACAGGCAAGAAGGCTGAGTGGATCAGCGGTAAGGATGTCATCCTTCATATCATCGGTATGATCGGCGTTGATGGTGCAAGATACAGATCTATGGAGTTCGTTGGCGATGGTATCGCAGAGCTTACTATGGATGACAGATTTACAATCGCAAATATGGCTATCGAAGCAGGCGCTAAGAACGGTATCTTCCCTGTTGACGAGCAGACTATAGAATATATGAAGGAGCATTCGGTAAGAGAGTACACTGCTTACGAAGCAGATCCTGATGCAGTATATGACGAGACATATACTATCGATCTTTCGACACTTCGTCCTACTGTATCATTCCCTCATCTTCCGGAGAATACAAAGACTATCGATGAGATCGGTGATATCAAGATCGATCAGGTAGTTATCGGTTCTTGTACAAACGGACGTATTTCAGATATGCGTATCGCAGCTGATATACTTAACGGACGTAAATGTGCTGAGGATGTGAGAGTTATCATTATTCCGGGAACTCAGGATGTTTACCTTCAGATGATCAAGGAAGGTCTTGCTGAGATATTTGTAAATGCAGGAGCTATCGTTTCTACACCTACCTGCGGTCCATGTCTTGGAGGCCATATGGGTATCCTTGCTCATGGTGAGAAGGCGGTTTCAACAACAAACCGTAACTTTGTAGGACGTATGGGAGCTATCGATTCAGAAATCTATCTTGCAAGCCCTGCAGTTGCAGCAGCATCAGCAGTAACAGGTAAGATAAGCTCACCTGAGGAACTTAAATAAGGAGTTACAGCATGATTATTGTGGGAATTATCATGATTCTGGTTGCAGCAATATGTCTGATGATTGGAATTCTTCATCTGATGCAGAAGGGGCCGCTTATAAATAATGCATGGATATATGCAAATGAAGAGCAGCGCCGCACGATGGATAAAAAGCCGCATTATCGTCAGTCAGGAATAGTATTTCTGATGATAGGGCTTCAGTTTATTATGATTGGATTATTCTGCTTCACAAAAAGCTATTTATTCATGATAGCAGAGGGCGTGATAATAGGACTGGTTGTGGTTTACGCAATAGTTTCTTCGATAATCATAGATAAGAATAAAAGATAAAACAGGAGGCTTACATGAAAGCACACGGAACAGTACATAAATATGGCGATAATGTTGATACAGACGTTATCATTCCTGCAAGATATCTTAATACAGCAGACCCGGCAGAGCTTGCCAAGAAGTGTATGGAAGATATCGATGCAGATTTCGTAAACAGAGTTAAGGCAGGAGATATCATGGTAGCCGGCAAGAATTTCGGATGCGGTTCTTCAAGAGAGCATGCACCGATCGCTATCAAGGCTTCAGGAATCAGCTGCGTTATCGCTGATACATTTGCAAGAATCTTTTACAGAAATGCTATCAACATCGGACTTCCTATCATTGAATGCGAGGAAGCTGCAAATGAGATCAAGGCAGGCGATATAGTTGATATAGATTTTGATTCGGGTGTGATCACCGACGAAACAACAGGCAAAACATATCAGGGACAGGCTTTCCCTCCATTTATGCAGAATCTTATCTCTAAGGGCGGCCTTATCAATTATATTAATTCAAAAGCAGAGTAATGATCGGCGAAAAAATCACGGCCGATAATAGAAATGGAGATTGGTAAAAAATGATTTGTAATCTTGCGGTTATTAAGGGAGACGGAATCGGACCTGAGATAGTAACAGAGGCTATGAAGGTTCTCGATGCTGTCGGAAAGAAATATGGACATACATTTAATTATGAGCACATCCTTATGGGAGGATGCTCGATAGATGCAACAGGAGAGCCTCTTACAGATGAGGCAGTTGCAATTGCAAAATCCAAGGATGCAGTTCTTCTCGGATCTATCGGTGGAAATACACAGACTTCTCCATGGTACAAGCTTCCGCCTGCAAAGAGACCTGAGGCAGGACTTCTGAAGATACGTAAGGAGCTCGGACTTTTTGCAAACCTTCGTCCTGCATATCTCTATCCTGAACTTAAGGAGGCATGTCCTCTTAAGGAGTCGGTTGCAGCTAAGGGCTTTGACATGATGATCATGCGTGAGCTGACCGGAGGACTTTATTTCGGAGAAAGATATACCAAAGAAGTTGACGGAGTGCTTACAGCAGTAGATACCCTTACATATACAGAGAAGGAAATCCGCCGTATAGCTATCAAGGGCTTCGATATCGCTATGAAGCGTCGTAAGAAGGTAACACTTGTAGATAAGGCAAATGTACTTGATTCATCAAGACTCTGGAGAAAGATCACAGAAGAAGTTGCTGCTGATTATCCGGAGGTTGAATTCACAGTAATGCTTGTTGATAATGCAGCAATGCAGCTCGTTAAGGATCCTGCACAGTTCGATGTAATGCTTACAGAGAATATGTTCGGAGACATCCTTTCGGATGAAGCATCAATGATCACAGGATCAATCGGAATGCTTCCTTCAGCATCACTTAATGAGACAAAGTTCGGTATGTATGAGCCATCAGGCGGTTCAGCACCTGACATTGCAGGTAAAAACATTGCAAACCCTATCGCAACTATACTTTCTGCAGCAATGATGCTTCGTTATACCTTCGATCTTGATAAGGAAGCAGATGCAATCGAAGCAGCAGTAAAGCAGGTTCTTGAAGAAGGCTACCGCACGATCGATATCGCAAAGCCGGGCGAACCACAGGTTAAATGCGATGAGATGGGTAGTCTGATTGCGGAACGTATATAAACAATAGAGGAGTGAAGAATAATATGAAGAGTGATAACATGAAATGCGGTCTGCAGCAGGCACCTGCACGTTCACTTCTGAACGCACTTGGATATACTGCAGAAGAAATCAAAAAACCTATGGTTGGTATCGTATGTTCCTACAATGAGATCGTACCTGGACATATGAACCTTGACAAGATAGCCGAGGCTGTAAAGCTCGGCGTAGCTGAAGCAGGCGGTACACCTGTAATGTTCCCTGCAATCGCAGTTTGCGATGGTATCGCTATGGGACATATCGGTATGAAGTATTCTCTTGTAACAAGAGATCTTATAGCAGACTCAACTGAAGCTATGGCTATAGCTCATCAGTTTGATGCACTTGTAATGATACCTAACTGTGACAAGAACGTTCCGGGACTTCTTATGGCAGCAGCCAGAGTAAATGTTCCTACAGTATTTGTATCAGGCGGTCCGATGCTTGCCGGACATATTCATGGAAGAAAGAGAAGTCTTTCATCAATGTTCGAAGCAGTCGGAGAGAGAACTGCCGGCAAGATCACAGATGAGGACGTTGTAGAATTTGAAGAGAAGGTTTGCCCAACCTGCGGTTCATGCTCAGGTATGTATACAGCAAACTCAATGAACTGTCTTACAGAGGTTCTCGGTATGGGACTTCCTGGAAACGGAACTATCCCAGCTGTTTACTCAGAACGTCTCAGACTTGCCAAGAAGGCAGGCTACGCAGTAATGGATATGCTTGAGAAGAATATCCGTCCAAGAGACATCATTACCAAGGAAGCAATCCTCAACGCACTTACAGTTGATATGGCACTTGGATGCTCAACAAACTCAATGCTTCATCTTCCTGCTATTGCACATGAAATCGGCTTTGACTTTGATATATCATTTGCAAATCCAATCAGTGAGAAGACTCCAAACCTCTGCCACCTTGCACCTGCAGGTCCTACATATATGGAAGACCTTAATGAAGCAGGCGGTGTATATGCAGTTGTTAAGGAGCTCTGTGATCTCGGACTTATAAATGAAGACTGCATGACAGTAACAGGCAAGACTATCGGTGAGGCAGTTAAGTATGCAGTAAACAAGAATCCGGAAGTTATAAGACCTACAGATAATCCGTATTCAAAGACAGGCGGACTTGCAGTTCTTAAGGGTAACCTTGCACCGGACGGTTCGGTTGTTAAGCGTTCTGCAGTCGTTCCTGAAATGCTTAAGCATGAAGGACCTGCAAGAGTATTTGATTCTGAAGAGGATGCTATCGCAGCTATCCTTGGCGGCAAGATCGTAGAGGGAGACGTAGTTGTCATCCGTTACGAAGGACCTAAGGGCGGACCTGGAATGAGAGAAATGCTCAATCCTACATCAGCTATTGCAGGTATGGGACTTGGCTCAACAGTTGCTCTTATCACAGACGGTCGTTTCTCAGGTGCAAGCCGTGGTGCTTCAATCGGACATGTTTCACCGGAAGCAGCAGTAGGCGGACCTATCGCCCTTGTTGAAGAGGGAGATATCATTGAGATAGATATCAACAATTACTCAATCAACCTTAAGGTATCTGATGAAGAACTTGCAAAGCGTAAGGCTGCATGGACACCTCGTGAACCTAAGGTTAAGACAGGATATCTTGCAAGATATGCATCAATGGTTACATCAGGCAACAGAGGCGCTATTCTTGAGATTCCTAAGAACTAATAAATAGTAGAAAGTACAGTACTGATTTGAGAGAATATTAAACTAATACTAGACATCAGGCTTTTGTTGTGGTAGAAATATTAGTATTAATCGGCTTAAATAGTATATGTAATATAAAGGAGAAAAGTAATGAAACAGTTAAGTGGTTCTGAGATCGTTATCGAATGTCTCAAAGAGCAGGGCGTAGATACTGTGTTTGGCTACCCGGGAGGTACCATTCTCAATGTCTATGATGAGCTTTATAAGCATTCGGCAGAGATCAATCATATCCTTACATCACATGAGCAGGGTGCTGCACATGCAGCAGACGGATATGCCAGAGCGACAGGCAAGGTAGGTGTATGTATGGCCACATCGGGCCCTGGTGCTACAAACCTTGTAACAGGTATCGCAACAGCATATATGGATTCAATCCCTCTCGTAGCAATAACTGCAAACGTAGGTGTTTCTCTTCTTGGTAAGGACAGCTTTCAGGAAGTTGATATAGCAGGCGTGGTAATGCCTATTACCAAGCACAGTTTTATTGTTAAAAATGTTCATGAGCTTGCTGATACATTGAGACGTGCATTTAAGATCGCTCAGTCGGGAAGACCAGGACCTGTTCTTGTGGATATTACAAAGGACGTTACCGCAAGCTATGCGGATTATGAATATCATAAGCCGGAACCGATAACAAAGGTTACAGCATCTATTAAGAGTGAGGATGTTGAGAAGGCAGTAAATATCATCAACAATGCAAAGAAGCCTTACGTTCTTGTCGGAGGTGGTGCTACACTTTCCGGAGCTTCAAAGGCTTTAGCTGAGTTTGTTGAAAAGATAGATGCTCCTGTATGCGATACTCTTATGGGTAAGGGCGCATTTGACGGAACCTCTGAGAGATATACCGGAATGATCGGTATGCATGGAACAAAGGCATCCAATTTCGGTGTAAATAAAGCTGATCTCCTTATCGTAGTTGGAGCAAGATTCTCTGACCGTGTTATCGGAAATGCATCAAAGTTCGCAAATGAAGCAAAGATACTTCATATAGATATAGATGCTGCTGAGATCAACAAGAATATTGAGGTTGACGCAAGCATAGTAGGCGATGCAGAAGAGATTCTCAAGACTCTCAATACAAAGATCACTGCTAAGAAGAAGCCTGAGTGGATGGCTGAGATCGAAGAGATCAAGGCTAAATATCCTCTTCATTATGATATGGAGAATCTTACAGGACCTTCCGTTATCAACAAGATCTATGAGAAGACAGATGGAAATGCAATCATCTGTACAGACGTTGGACAGCATCAGATGTGGGCTGCACAGTATTACCTTTACAAGGAGCCAAGACAGCTTCTTACATCCGGAGGACTCGGAACAATGGGTTACGGACTTGGAGCTGCAATCGGTGCAAAGGTAGGCAGACCTGACAAGACTGTTATCAATATTGCCGGTGACGGATGCTTCAGAATGAACATGAATGAGCTTGCAACAGCTGCAAGAAGCAATGTTCATATGATAGAGATCGTTATCAACAACCACGTTCTCGGTATGGTTAGACAGTGGCAGACACTTTTCTATGATAAGAGATATTCAAATACCATACTTAATGACGGCGTTGATTTTGTTAAGGTTTCAGAAGGACTTGGAGCAAAGGCATTCAGAGTAACAACAGTTAAGGAATTTGAGGATGCTCTCGTAGAAGCTATAAATGGTGAAGGACCATACATGATCGAATGTGTTATCGGTAAGGATGACAAGGTTTGGCCAATGGTTGCACCTGGTGCCGCTATCGAGACATGCTTCGAATCAGAAGAAGAACTTAGAAAGTAATTAATTTTAAGATTAAATATACGGAGGAATTTAAAATGGCAAGAGTGTACAACTTTTCAGCTGGACCATCAATTTTACCTGAGGTAGTTTTAAAGCAGGCAGCAGACGAAATGCTTGATTATCAGGGCTCGGGACAGAGCGTAATGGAGATGAGCCACAGATCGAAAACTTACGATGCGATCATCAAGGAAGCTGAGAAGGACTTAAGAGAGCTTATGGAAATCCCTGACAATTACAAGGTGCTTTTCCTTCAGGGCGGTGCTTCACAGCAGTTCGCAGCTGTACCTATGAACCTTATGAAGAATGGTGTTGCTGATTACATCATCACAGGTCAGTGGGCAAAGAAGGCATATCAGGAAGCTAAGAAATACGGTAAGGCAGTAGCTGTAGCTTCTTCAGAAGATAAGACATTCTCGTACATCCCTGACTGCTCTGATCTTCCAATCGATGATGATGCAGATTATGTATACATCTGCCATAACAATACAATTTACGGAACAGCATTTAAGGACCTCCCAAATACAAAGGGTAAGATCCTTGTAGCTGATATGTCATCTGACATCCTTTCACAGCCTGTAAATGTAAGCGATTATGGTCTTATCTATTTCGGCGTTCAGAAGAACGTTGGACCTGCAGGTGTTGTAGTAGTAATCATCAGAGAAGACCTCATCAGAGATGATCTTCCTGAGTTCGTTCCTACAATGCTTAAGTATAAGACACAGGCAGACGCTGAGTCACTTTACAATACACCTCCTTGCTATGGTATCTACATCTGCGGACTTGTATTCAAGTGGGTTAAGTCTATGGGCGGTCTTAAGGCTATGAAGGCTCACAA
>ONVE01000190.1 GCA_900321215.1 uncultured Eubacterium sp.
CCCGGCTGGCCTGTAGCTGCAAGTGTACCGAGTGTCCTTCCATGGAAGCTGTTTAAAGCTGTTACTATCTTAAACCTTTCCGGTCCGAAATTATCTACGCCGTATTTACGTGCAAGCTTGATAGCTGCTTCATTTGCCTCAGCGCCGCTGTTCTGGAACTGGATCTTCTCCATACCGATGGTCTCACAGATAAGCTTTGCAAGCATTATCTGAGGGATGGTATAGCAGTAATTTGATGAATGAACCATCTCATCAACCTGCTGCTTAACATACTTTGAAACCCTCTCGTTGCAGTGTCCTGCAGCATTTACGGCGATACCGCCGAGGAAGTCAAGATATGCGTTGCCATTTTCATCATAAATATACATTCCCTTGCCTTTTTCAGCGATAAAGTCAAAACGAGGGAATTGTTCATTCATATACTTCTTTGCTGTTTCTATAAGTTCAGCTTTGTTCATGCCTGTATCTTTAATGTTCATTCTGGTCACCTTCCTGTTCATTTTATTAGTTGACGGAATTGAAACATGATGTTTCTCACCGACGTGCGAGCAATTTGCTAAAACAATATACGTCTGCTTCAGATTTTGCTAAAAATCTCCGCAAAATTCCGCGGCGCATATTTCTCTATAGTTCAACAGTATTGAGCCGCTCCAGTTTCGACTCCGATTTTTGCAAAATTACGAAGCATCCGTATTTGTTTTCACGCAAATTGCGCAATGCCGGTTCGAAATCATCTGTTTCAATTCCTGTTAAACTAAAAACCATACTCAGTCATAAAGCAGTCCATAGCATATATATTTTCTGCAATGCAGCTTCTTGGATATTATATTACAAAATCATACTCAGTGCAATTCGCTTCTTCTGCATGTCGACGGAGAGGACTTTTACTTCTACTATGTCGCCGACCTTTACGACATCAAGAGGATGCTTAACGAACTTCTTGTTTGTAAGCTGAGAGATGTGAACAAGTCCATCCTGATGTACGCCGATATCTACAAATGCACCGAAATCGATAACATTTCTGACTGTTCCTTTAAGGATCATGCCTTCCTTAAGGTCCTTCATGTCGAGGACGTCTGAGCGAAGAACTACCGGCGGCATGTCAGCTCTAGGGTCTCTGCCCGGTCTTTCGAGTTCCTTAATGATATCACGGAGAGTCGGTTCTCCAACGCCTATCTCCTCTGCTGTCTTCTTATAATCTTTTATGAAGATAACCTTATCCTTATTGCCGATATCTTCACGGGACATGCTGCATTTAGCAAGGAGCTTTTCAGCTGCCTCGTAGCTTTCAGGATGTACGCCGGTATTGTCGAAAGGATCAGTACCATTAGCGATCCTCATGAAGCCTGCGCACTGCTCATAAGCCTTAGGTCCGAGCTTTGGAACCTTAAGGAGCTCTTTACGGTTCTTAAAGGCGCCATTTTCCTCTCTGAATGCAACTATATTCTTGGCTATGGTCTTATTTATGCCGGAAATATATTCCATCAGAGGTGCAGATGCGGTATTAAGATCAACGCCGACGTTATTTACGCAGTCTTCAACAACTGCGCCGAGTCTTTCGCCGAGCTTCTTCTGGTTCATATCATGCTGATACTGACCAACACCGATTGCCTTCGGATCGATCTTAACAAGCTCTGCAAGCGGATCCTGAACACGTCTTGCGATCGACGCCGCACTTCTCTGTCCTACGTCAAACTCAGGGAATTCCTCAGTTGCAAGCTTACTTGCTGAATATACTGAAGCTCCGGCCTCATTTGTGATAACATAGCTAACCTTCTTGCCTTCAAGCTCGCTGATTATCTCAGCAACTATCTGCTCAGATTCACGGCTTGCCGTACCATTTCCGATAGAAATAAGGGAAATGTTGTATTTTCTGATAAGCTGCTTAACCTTTTCCTTTGCAGCCTTGATCTTTACTTCATTTGTAGGAGCTGTCGGATAAACCACAGCGGTATCAAGCACCTTTCCGGTAGCATCTACAACTGCGAGCTTACAGCCTGTTCTGAAGGCCGGATCCCAGCCGAGAACATTTCTTCCCGCTACAGGAGGCTGCATCAGAAGCTGCTCAAGATTCTTGCCGAATACTGTTATCGCACTGTCTTCTGCATTTTCAGAAAGCTCATTTCTGATATCTCTCTCGATAGCCGGTGCGAGAAGTCTGTCATAGCTGTCCTTAATGGCTGCTTTTAAGAATTCATTTACTTCGGTATTGCCTGAAAGGATCAGATTCTTCTCAAGGTAGCTGCGGATCTCATCTGCAGGTGCCTCAACCTTAACGGTTAAGAATTTCTCCTTCTCTCCTCTGTTAAGAGCAAGCGTCTTATATCCTGCAACCTTTGCTATCGGTTCGCTGTATTCATAATAGTTCTCATATACAGACTCTGCATCCTTATCCTTTGCTGCGGCAGTAAGTGAGCCCTTCTCAAATGTAAGCTTTCTGATATGAGCTCTGTACTCAGCTGTATCAGAGATATCCTCTGCAATGATATCTGAAGCGCCTTGAAGAGCATCCTCAGCTGTGAGTACCTCCTTCTCTTCGGAAATATACTTCTCTGCCTCCTTAGAAAGATTAAAATTATTGCCTGCGATCATTATCTCCTGAGCAAATGGAAGGAGTCCCTTCTCCTTTGCGATCATTGCTCTGGTTCTCTTCTTCTGCTTATATGGTGCATAGAGGTCTTCTACTGCAACAAGTGTTTCTGCGGCCTCTATCCTCTTCTTTAAATCCTCTGTAAGCTTTCCCTGCTCCTCGATTGAAGCTATAACTGAAGCCTTTCTCTCTTCGAGATTTCTAAGATATTTAAGTCTCTCATCCAGATCTCTAAGCTGCTCATCTGTAAGAGTTCCGGTCTTTTCCTTTCTGTATCTTGCGATAAATGGTACTGTATTTCCTTCGTCAAGAAGCTGTACAGCCGCATCTACACGCCAGTTTTCAACCCCAAGTTCCTTAGCAATAACTGCATTAATATCCAATTTCTTTTCCTCCAGATCTGATTTTTTATATAAATACTTTTATTCACTATATATTCAGGCTATTTTATACCTGCTTATACTGGCTGTTATAGAGCTCGCAGTAGAAGCCGCCCTGTTTCATAAGGCTGTCATGGTCGCCCTGCTCTATGATATTTCCATCCTTCATGACAAGGATCATATCCGCTTCCTTGATAGTTGAGAGTCTGTGCGCAACTATGAAGCTTGTCCTTCCCTTCATAAGCTTTGCAAATGCCCTCTGAACGCGAAGCTCTGTTCTGGTATCTATCGAAGACGTAGCCTCGTCAAGTATCAGCATAGGCGGCACAGCGAGCATGACTCTTGTGATACAGAGAAGCTGCTTCTGTCCCTGTGAAAGGCTTCCGCCGTCCTCGCCAAGCACTGTATCATAGCCCTCCGGCAGTCTTTTGATAAAGCTGTGCGCATGTGTTGCTTTTGCAGCAGCTATGATCTCTTCGTCCGTTGCCTTACGTCCGTAGGCGATATTCTCCTTAATGCTGGCTGCCTTCAGCCAGGTTTCCTGAAGAACCATTCCGTAATTATCTCTCAGACTGCTTCTTCTGATATCACGAATATCATTTCCCTCTACCTTGATAGAACCGCTGTTAACATCATAAAATCTCATAAGGAGATTGATAAGTGTACTTTTTCCGCAGCCTGTAGGTCCGACTATGGCAACTCTCATTCCCGGATGCACGAGAAGATTTAAGTTCTGTATCAGCTTTTTGTCAGGAACATACGAGAAGCTGACATCCTGAAGCTTAATCTCACCCTTAACATCCTTAAGAGTTACAGCATCCTTCTTATCAGGCACCTCCGGCTTTTCATCTATCAGAGCAAATACTCTCGCCGCACATGCCACTGCATTCTGAAGCTCTGTCAGAACGCCCGAGATTTCATTAAACGGCTTTGTATACTGATTTGCATAGCTTAAAAAGCATGTAAGCTGTCCGACGGTCAGTCTTCCGTTTACAGCAAATATCGCACCGAATATACCGACTGCCGCATATACAAGGTTGTTTATAAATCTTGTACCCGGATTTGTAAGTGATGAGAAAAATGTAGCCTTAAGGCTTGTATCCGCAAGCTCATCATTTATCTTATCAAATCTTTCCACCGCATCATCTTCATAAGAAAATGCCTGAACAACCTTCTCATTTCCTACCATCTCCTCAACAATTCCGGTAAGGGCCGCCCTTTTCTCGGACTGCAGCAGGAAGAGTCTGTAGGTCTTTTTGGCAATAAATGCCGCAACAAAAAGCGAAAGCGGCGTAAGTACCACAACGATTATCGTTATGGTCACGTTCAGCGTGAACATAAACACAAGCGTTCCCACTATCATTACAATACCTGTAAAGAACTGTGAGAAGCCCATCAGAAGTCCATCGCTGAACTGGTCTGTATCCGCGATTATCCTTGATACAAAATCTCCATACTGCTTCGTATCAAGATAACTGAGCGGAAGGCTCTGAATATGATCAAATGCTTTCTTTCTGATATCCTTAACAACACTGTAGGTTATATGGTTATTGATAACATTCATTATCCACTGGAAAAATGCCGCAAGCAGTATTACCACAGCCATTTTAGTCAGTACGCCTGCTATACTGTCAAAATCCACATTTCCCGGTCCGATGATATAGTCGATGGCATTTCCCGCAAGTATCGGAACATAGAGAGAAAGAAGTGTTGTTGCCGCCGCAGATATAAGCGAAAGCACTATCAGCGGCATATATGGTTTAAGATATCTGAGTATCCTCTTATATGTCTTACTGTCCATCTGCGCCACCTCCCGTTATATTTTCGGAAGACTTTGCGTCATCTGAATGATTCTGTGAATTATAGATTTCCCGGTAAACCTCGCATTCTTCCATAAGGCTGTCATGAGTTCCTATGCCGGCTACCTTTCCATCATCAAGAACAACAATCTTGTCCGCATATCTTATGGAAGCTGTTCTCTGGGAAACGATAAATGTAGTCATTCCCTTTGAAATGTCTCTGATCGACGCACGAAGCTTTGCATCAGTCGCATAATCCAGCGCCGAAGAGCTGTCATCAAGTATAAGTATCTCCGGCTTTCTGACAAGAGCACGCGCAATACAGAGACGCTGCTTCTGTCCGCCCGAAAGATTAGTTGCACCCTGATTAAGCCAGAACGAAGTTCCGCCATCCTTTTCCATAACAAAATCATAAGCCTGGGCAGCTTTAAGTGCCGCCTCGATATCACCCTCCGAAGCATCCTTTCTGCCCCATTTTATATTATCAGCTATAGTGCCTCTGAAGAGGACTGCCTTCTGCGGAACTATTCCAACCTTGCCGCGAAGTGTCTTCTTGCTGAAATCCTTAACATTTTTGCCGTCTATGGCAACCTCGCCCGAAGATACCTCATAGAATCTCGGAATAAGGTTAACAAGAGTTGTCTTTCCTGCACCGGTACCGCCGATTATTCCTATAGTCTCACCTTCGTAGGCGTCAAGCGAAAGTCCTTCAAGAGACTCAACCTGAGA
>ONVE01000260.1 GCA_900321215.1 uncultured Eubacterium sp.
AATCAGAAGGTATATCTCTATCTGGACGGAGAGCTGGCCATGGAATGTGACTGTGTTTCCGGAAATATGGCTGAAGATCATGGTACTCCGGGCGGACTCTTCAAGATCGACGGAATGGCTTATGATGTAGTGCTCCGCGGCGACGATTATGCATCGCCTGTATTATACTGGATGCCGTTTAATGGAGGCATCGGCTTCCATGATGCTACATGGAGAACATATTTCGGCGGTGATATTTATAAGAAAAACGGTTCTCACGGCTGTATCAATATGCCGCTTGAGAATGCTAGATTCCTTTTTGAGAAGGTCGAGAGAGGCTTTCCTGTTATCTGTTACTGGGAGGAGGATCTGCTGAAATGAAAAAAACAGAATATGAAGAACTGATCGAAAGATCGGTTGATCTTATAAAAAGTACTGTAGAAAAAACGCTTCCGGGCTTTAGCTTTTATACCGGTATAGTTCTCGGTTCAGGGCTGGGGGAGCTTGCAGAGAAGGTCGAAAACGCTGTAAGTATATCATTCAGGGATATTCCTGGACTTGCAGTTTCTACAGTGGAAGGACATAAGGGAGCATTTGTTATAGGCAGGCTCTATAATAAAAATGTAATCCTTATGCAGGGCAGGGTTCATTTTTATGAAGGCTATGAAATGCAGCTTGTCGTGCTTCCGATAAGGATAATGGCAAGGCTTGGCATAAAACATCTGCTTCTTACCAACTCGGCCGGAGGAATTGGCGAAGAAAATGTACCGGGAAGCTTTATGGTGCTGACGGATCATATATCTTCATTTGTTCCTTCTCCGCTGATAGGAGAGAATTATGAGAAGTTTGGGCCAAGATTCCCTGATATGTCAGAAATATATAACCACGATATAGCAGAAAAGATATATAATAAGGGAAATGAGTCAGGACTTAAGGTAACGAAGGGAGTTTATCTGCAGACGACCGGACCTCAGTATGAAACACCGACAGAGATACGTTTCTATAAAATGATAGGCGCTGATGCAATCGGAATGAGTACAGCGGTTGAGGCTATCGCTGCAAGACATGCCGGTGTTACGGTAAACGGTATCTCCTGCATAACAAATTTTGCCGCAGGTCTTTCCGATACAAAGCTTTCCCATGAAGAGGTAAAAAATGTTGCGGACAGAGTATCGGATGATTTTAAAAAGCTGGTAAGGATATACCTTGAAGAAGTCTTATGATGAATTAAAAGACGCTTAGTATACATCAGAATATATATTACATAAATAAAGGACTGGAAAATATGAACAGAACACAATTCAGACAACTTGTAGACTCTCAGGTGCTTGTGCTGGACGGCGCAACAGGAAGTAATCTTATGGATGCAGGCATGCCTCTCGGCGTCTGCCCGGAGAAATGGATACTTGAGCATCCGGATAAGCTTATAGCGCTTCAGACTGCATTTATCGAAGCAGGCTCGAATATAGTATATGCGCCTACATTTACATGCAACAGGATAAAGCTTGCGGAGTATCATCTTGAGGATGAAACCGTAAGAATGAATAAGGCGCTTGTTGCGCTTTCGAAGGATGTTGTTGCAAGAAACTTCCACAGAGGATATGTTGCCGGAGATATGACAATGACCGGAAAGCAGCTTTATCCTATGGGAGATCTTCATTTTGAGGAGCTTGTTGATGTATATAAGGAGCAGGCAACTGCACTCAGTGAGGCGGGCTCTGATCTTATAGTTGTCGAAACTATGATGAGTCTTCAGGAGACAAGAGCAGCTCTTATCGCTATAAGGGAAGCATGCCCTGAAATGCCTGTTATCATAAGTATGACATTTAATGAGGACGGACGTACTCTTTTCGGAACTCCTCCTGAAGTAGCGATAACAGTTCTTCAGGGACTCGGAGCAGATGCAGTCGGAATAAACTGTTCGACAGGTCCGGAGGAAATGATACCGCTCGTTAAGAAGATGAAAGAATACGCAAATATTCCGGTATTTGCAAAGCCGAACGCAGGAATGCCGGAGCTTGTTGACGGACGTTCTGTTTATAAGATGAAGCCGGACTATTTTGCTGAATATGCAAGAAAGCTTGTATACGCAGGAGCTTCATTTGTCGGAGGCTGCTGCGGTTCAAACTGCAGACATATAGAGAAGCTTAAGGTTGC
>ONVE01000227.1 GCA_900321215.1 uncultured Eubacterium sp.
AAGGTAAATGTAAACTCATGATACTTATTGCCCTGATTACCCTCGACTATCTTAGTGATAGTAAGGAAGAACTTTGAACTGTCGGACTTTGTATTCGGAACATCAAGCGTGTAGATAAAGCTGTCATCCGTCTCAACCAGATTTCCAACATATGAATTGCTGATTATCGACGGTTCCCCGAGAGGTGAGATCCTGAATACAATATCCTCACTAAGTTTTGTATAGTTCGGCGGAGCTATTGTCTCTGTCAGTAAGAATACCGATCCTTTTTCGCCCGGCTTTATAACTCTTCCGCTGTTTCCTCCGCAGATATCAACCTCTCCGTTAACAGTAACCATATCCTCAAATCCTGTCATCGGATCCTTGTTCTTGACGTAACCGCTGATAGTTGTATTTGCCTGTTTATAGAGGGCAAAATGAGCCGAGCCGAGCATCAGGCCGGGATCGACACTGTCCATCTTGACCACCTTAAAGTTAAACGGCTTATTGTAAATATCAACAAATGCATTTATTCCCCGGCTTCCGGTCTTCCAGTCAGCCCAGTCAGCATCCGCTGCGGTTGTACTTCCCCATGCGGTAGTTCCGTCATCATAGTAAAGCGAGATCGTATCGTCGGTATTTACCTTGAACTTAACCGTCTTGCGAAGTCCGACGTAACCATCCGGCGCTGTATTCTGAGTAAGACTGTACATCTTATCGTACTCAAAGCTGTACAGAATATTAATGATACCTTCCGAATCGGAGGTAAAATTACCTATCGTCGCACCGGCCTCATCTTTAAGTGTGAACCAGCCTCCCTTAAGCGGAGAGCTGCTGTTCCACTTGAAAAGTCTGAGAGCAAGACCGCCTTCACGGGTATTTGTGATCGTATCACTTCTAGTTGAAGCAACTTCCTCTCCCTGCGTATATGAAACTATATAGTCATAATCATGTTCGGCACTCTCATTCTCCGGAGTGGCAGCCGCTGTTCTGGTTGCACTTATTTTTATCCTATCGCCGGACTCAAGAGGTAAAATATCATCAAACCCGGTTACATTTCCGTCAGCATCAGCACTGAAGCTTCCGGTTGGAATAACTTCTTTTACTTCATATCCGTCAAAGCTTACTCGCGTAAAGCCGTCCTTGGGTTTAAGCGATGACCAGAAATAGTATGTTGAGGTTGATGGTGATACTATCTTTCTGACAGTATCCGGAAGAAGCTCTCCATCCACATAGACCGCAACATAGATCGGTGCGTGACCTACGGTAAGATCAACATCACTCCATTTCTTATTGACAATAAGACCATATCCTTTTCTGTTGATAACATCAACCTGAGGGTTCTCAGCGGAAATAACCTTTCCGACATTTTCCGCATATCCCGGAATCTTGTCATATGAGGCTATACCTATAGATTCCCCTTCAACTATCTTCTCACCAAAAATTCTTTCATATCCCATCAGTCCGTAACCGTTCCTGACATCTTCTGTAACCTTAAATACAGAATTGATCGGCAGTCCGGGAACGCAGATGGTATAACCTGAAGGAATATTTGAAATTGCTCCGAATCCCGATGTTGTAAAAAATACATCATCATAGTTTATTCCATCAACCGGACCTTTCTTCAGCGCACGTACATGCTCAATGGTATAGGTAAGATCAGTCTGTTCAAATTTATGTGTTGCGGAACTGTACCTGCAGAAATGCTTTATCGATCCATTCTGTTTAAGAACACAGTACTTGTGCATATTTGCAAGCGGCATATCATCAGGATCCATGTAATAAGAAGACAGATATAGTCTGAAGCTGAAGGTCGCCGGATCATCCGTGACCTCATTTCCATTTTCATCCACAAGCTTCTTGGTAATATACAGATCCTTGACAACATTATCATTTACAACATTATCAAACTGAATAGACGGTCTATTTTCAGCAGATACCAGATCCGACTTGTAACTTTTCAGATCTCCCTTTATTTCTATTCTTTCCTGCGGAACCGGCTCGCCGTTTATCAGAACATTGCCGTAAATCGTACTGTCTACCGCACATTCTACTATCCTGTAGCTTATGGTATCGTCCGGGAAGGCGATCTCAGCATTTTTAGTCGGATTGATAAAGTAAATGTTACTGTACGCTTCGTCTTCATTGAATCCCGGCGGTCTGTATTTTTCAACAAATGTTACCGGCTGATTTGAATTCTGATAATAAACTCTGATATGGTCATTATCATTTGCAAGAAGCTGCTCAGCCCCCGGATTTCCTTCCTCATCCTCAGGAAGTGTATAATAAATCTGGAACGGATATTCCACAAAGTCCGTATCGATGCTGGCTGCTCCCGAACCGCTTAAGGTCTTCGAAACAACAACATGACCCGGAGTAACAGATGCGATATTAAAACGCATGTGAAGGTTGGATGCACCCGCACCTCTCTCCATATAGAATATCCTCATTGTATGTGTAGAATAATCCGCAAAAATTTCTTCACAGCCATAAGTTGCACCATCTTTTGGCTGGAAATACTTAAGAAGATATGTCTTGATCTCTTCCTCTGACGGATCGGCGCCGCCATGCTCAGTCTTATAGCGGGCTGTAAAATTATCAATGAAAACCTGCTTCAGCTTCTTTGTTGTGCCGTTAACATAAACATCGCCGGTTCG
>ONVE01000191.1 GCA_900321215.1 uncultured Eubacterium sp.
ACGCCTTAATAAAAATGATGATCTCAGTTTTTTTATCGACTGTGATCTTGAAGAGCTCGGCAGCGGCGCCGACATGATCAGAAAACATTTCAGAGGTGACAAGGTTGACCTCTGCACTATCATAAATGGTAAAAGCGGCAAGTGCGGCGAGAACTGCAAGTTCTGCGCGCAGTCAGCACATCACAATACAAAATGCGATGTTTACGACCTTCTCGACGAGGACAGCATCGTAAATGAAGCCCGCTCAAATCAAAATGAAGGCGTTGACCGCTTCGCTATAGTCACTGCCGGAAGAAGCCCTAAGGCTGAGGATTTCGAGCGCATTGTCAAATGCTACTCGCGCATGAAGAAGGAGCTTTCTCTCGACCTCTGCACTTCTCTCGGTTTTCTTACTCTTGAACAGTTTCAGGCTTTGAAGGCTGCCGGAGTTTCAAGCATTCACTGCAACATCGAAACCTCCAGACGTTTCTTCCCTGAAATCTGCACAAGTCATACATTTGACGATAAGCTTGAGAATATTAAACGTGCCAAATCAGCCGGTCTCCATGTATGCTCCGGCGGAATCATCGGAATGGGTGAAACCTGGGAGGACCGTATCGATATGGCTCTGACACTTTCAGAGCTTGGCATCGCATCAATTCCGATCAATGCACTCACACCGATTCCGGGCACTCCGCTCGAGAAGAATCGCATTCTCACAGAAGAAGAAATACTCCGCACGATAGCGATCTTCAGATTTATCAATCCACGAACAAACATCCGTCTCGCTGCCGGCAGAGTACTTATGAAAGGAACCGGTGAAAGAGCCTTCCACTTCGGAGCAAGCGCAACCATCACCGGAAACATGCTCACCACCTCCGGTTCAACGATCGAAGGAGACAAGAAAATGCTTACCGAGATGGGCCGCGACATCACACCAAAGTATGCTGTAAAAGGCTGTTAATCATCATATTTTTCAAGGAAATGATGCTTTACGCCATTCTCATCCTTGTAGCATATTACAGTATTAGTATTTACATTTTCAACGCTTCTGAAGATATTGGACTCAACAAAAGGATTGTCCTTCTTCATCTCTTTGATCAGCGCTTTTATCTCAGCCCTCTTGCTGCCCTTCTCCGTTCCGCCGCAGCTTGCACAGCTTTCAGTTAGACGGCAGGCACAATTAATGAAGTTAAGATTGTTATAATCTCTCCATTTTTTGATATCATCCTCGCGGATAAGATAAAGCGGTCTGATAAGCTCCATTCCTTCGAAATTCGTGCTATGGAGCTTCGGCATCATAGTCTGCACCTGAGCGCCATAAAGCATGCCCATGAGGATCGTCTCGATCACATCATCATAATGATGTCCAAGAGCGATCTTGTTGCAGCCAAGCTCCTTCGCTTTGCTGTAAAGATATCCTCTTCGCATTCTCGCGCACAGGTAGCACGGCGAGCCGTTTCCCACGCTATCCACAACGTCAAAGATGTCCGAATCAAACACAGTGATCGGTACATCCATAAGTCTAGCATTATTTATGATCGTCTCATAATTAATTCGATTGTATCCCGGATTCATGACCATATATACAACTTCAAAATTCTTCTTACCATGCCTCTCCAGCTCCTGGAAAAGCTTGGCCATCAGCATTGAATCCTTACCGCCAGATATACATACAGCTATCTTATCGCCGTCCTTGATCAGTTCATAGGTTGTAAGTGCCTTGGTAAACTGGCTCCAAATGGTCTGCCTGAACTTCTTGATAATACTGTTCTCGATACTTTTACATTTTGCTTTAAGCGCCTCCGGATCAGAAAACGGCTTCTTCATCAGATATAAATAATAATTATAAATGCCGCCCTGAATGCTGTAAATCTCATAGCCTTCCGGCGTCAGCTTCTCGCAGATTTCCTCAGACCTTTTACCCGAATAGCATATAAGATACACCGGAACATCCTTCTTAAGCTCATCTATATGAGACTCAAATTCAGCCCACGGATAATTCACTGCTCCCGGAAATGACCCCTTCTGGAACTCCTCTTCATCACGTATATCTATGATCTTCTTGTCTCTGCCGTCAGCGACCATTTCATCTATTGTTTTTGAATACTGCATA
>ONVE01000035.1 GCA_900321215.1 uncultured Eubacterium sp.
ATTTATAATGCATTGCTTACATTCCACCCGATCAGTGAGATCGCAATCTATAATGCACTGATACCTGTGCTCGGAGTCCTTTTTGCGGCTCTCTTCCTGAAGGAACCGCTGAAATGGCAGTATATGCTGTCGGTACTTTTGGTAGTGATCGGAATTCATATTACGAATGTAAAGAATAAAGAACAAAATATATCTGAAAATTAAAAACATCAGATACAGTATTTTAAACTGTGGAAGATATGAAGAAAAGATAAAAATGGGTAAGAAAAATGCCGGCATGGATCATGCCGGCATTAGTTTTTATTATCTCAGATTTTGTTCGGACTCATATATTAATTCGCCCAGAACGCGGATCAGATTGTCTGCTTCGACAGGCTTACTAAGATGTGCATTCATTCCTGACTGAAGAGAGAGCTTGACGTCCTCATCAAAGGTGTTGGCTGTGAGGGCGATGATAGGAATTCTCTTTGCATCTTCCCTGTCCATGTCACGTATGGCCCTGGCTGCTTCAAGACCATCCATTTCCGGCATACGTACATCCATGAGGATGGCTGAATATATACCTGCAGTACTGTTCTCAAACAGTTCTACTGCAATCTTGCCGTTTAATGCATGATCAACCTTGATGTTCTCCATTTCAAGCATATCTGTCAGGAGCTCTGCATTTATTTCCATATCCTCGGCGAGCAGTATGCGTCGGCCGTTAAGTCTTGCTTTATGCTTTTCTTTAAAGATCTGCATGTTGCTCTGGTGTGCTATCTGTTCGAGGCTGTGAGTGATATTTGCAACGATGAGCGGCTTCTCCAGGTAGTTTTCAACGCCGACCTGCTCAGCTTCTTCACGGATATCATCCCAGCTGTAGGCCGTCATGGCAACAACCATACTTTCCCTTCCGTACAGCTTGTAGATTTCCTTTGAGGTTTCCGAACCGTTCATGCCCGGCATGTTCCAATCCATCAATACTATCGTATAAGGCTGCTTTCTTGCGTGCTGGATCTCCATCTTATCAAGGGCTTCCTGGCCGCTTGTGCAGGTATCCACCTGAATGCCGGCTTCCTCGAGAACGATTTTTGCATATTTGGCGTCGATAGGGTTGTCATCGACAACCAGAGCATAGATGGTATTGATATTTATCTCGCCGGTGTGATCTACCTTTTTCGTATCACTCTTATTAAGAGTGATCATTACAGCAAATGTTGTTCCTATGCCCTTTTCAGATTCAACCGTGATAGAGCCATTCATCATTTCAACAAGTCTCTTTGTTATGATCATGCCGAGACCGCTGCTTCCGACTTTGGTCCTGTTAGACATATTTTCCGGTGAGAATGCGTCAAATAAGTGTGATAGTTTTTCGTTATCCATTCCTATACCGGTATCCTTAATAGTAAAACAGAGGCAGGCCTGATCCTTGAATTCGGATTTCTTCTCGACAGTCATGGTAACGCTGCCGCTTTCGGTGAATTTAACTGCATTGGAAAGGATGTTGTAAAGTACTTCCTTCAGCTTATTGATATCGCCGATATAGAAGGAATCCGGCTGATTAATCAGATTGCATTCATAATGAAGCCCTTTTTCCTCGCAATCCGGTATTGTCAGAGCGTTAAGCTGCATTATCAGATTGTTCAGAGAAAACTCGTTATTCTGCAGAACATTTTTGCCTGCTTCAAGTCTGCTCATATCAAGGATGTTGTTGATGAGAGAGAGAAGGTGCTCGGCGCTGCTGCCGATCTTCTCAAAATATTCCTTTGTTTTTGAGTCAAGATTGTTATTCTTGAGTGCGAGAGTATTGATTCCGATGATCGTATTTATCGGTTTATGAAGATCATGGCTCATACCTGAGAGAAATTCATTCCGGGCTTTATTTGCCGCTTCTATAGAAGAGAGTGCATCGGTAAGAACCTTGTTTCTGGCGATTGTCTCACGCATTTCCGAATCGACATTTGTAAAGCCTATGATGATATAATTATCATCATTTTCCATACGTGATACCTTCATATTAACGTATACAGGCTTATCCTTTATCATGTAACGATATGTCATGACAAAGGTTTTCTTACGGCTGAGAGTGTTCATGAGCTTTTTACGGTTCATCGCGTTCAGGAAATCTTCACGGTCATCAGGATAAATATTTTCACTCAGTTCTTTTTTGCAATCACTGAAGAAATGCCATCCGCGCCTTTTCTCGGACAGTGTTCCATCGGCTTTAGCCCTTCTGTATTCCGTAAATTCCTCTGAATCGGTGTTAACATAGAACATGACGGTATAATCACGGGCAAGAGTCTGGGCTATGTGGTTATACATAAGGCCTGTATTTACGGCATTCTCATAAGCTTCCTTGGTCATTGCCTGCTCATGCTGGATTTTCACAAGATCCGTGATATCCTGGCATATACCGAGAACACAGAGCCTTCCTTGGGTATCTGTATATTTGATCTTAGTGGTCTGAAACTGTTTTTTGTTGCCCATTGCATCCGGTACATCTTCATAGAATACGTATGGAGTGTTAAGGGAAAGGGCGATCTTATCATCTTTAATAAAATGTGCTGCGGTTTCGGCGTCAAAGATCTGTGAGTCGGTAAGACCTATAACATCTGCGGGGGTGTCCTTATGTGCATACTCTGCAAAGACCTTATTACAAGCAAGATATTTACCGGTTTTTGCATCCTTGGTAAATGTCATGCCGGGTATATTATCCAGAAGAGATCTGAAACGGTCACTCAGTTCAGACACTTTTTTTGCACTTTCCAGCTTATTTTTAAAGTCTTCTTTCTCGTAATTGATGACAAAGGCATGCAGAAGGCAGGTTCCGATCATGTATGCTATGGAATACAGAGGAAGATATGGAAACCAGATCTGAGCGAAGAGAAAGGCTGCCATAAATAAACTGAAGGATGCCAGTATACGGTGACGCGTAACCTTTTCGGTTAACAGCTTTTTGACGAACATTGCTGAAAGGGCATGGCTTGAAATAATAAGCAGGAAAATGATCTGGCTGACCAGCATAACATTACGTGCCAGAAGAGGAGTGTATACACATTTTTTATTTACCGTAAAAAGTACCGGCGTAAAGATATTGATGATCGTAAGTCCCAGGATCACCAGTGAAATGATACGTCCTATAATGATCAGCACACGTCCGAAAAGGGTTTTAATGTCAAGATAAGAAACGGTATATTCTGCCCAGAAGGTTATACCTATCGACATAGCCACGTAGTATACCGTGGTATCGATAAAAAGCGCAGTATCAAGGCGATAATGTTCCAGAATACCCCAGAGTACATCAGTGATATAATATGCCAAAACGGCAAAAAGGAACTTCCTGTATACATTCAATGCGGCTTTTTCATTTATTCGCGAATCGCGCAGAATATCCCAGTTGATTATTAAAAGTGTGAGTATTGCAAGTAAACCGATTGCAGAATAATACATATTATCTTACCCTCTCAGTCTCTTTTTCTCCTTTAACTGACTCTTGTTCTCGTACATGGTATGATCCGCACGTTCATATACGGATGCAACCTTGTCATCATGCTGATAGATAGAAGTACCCAGAGCGATAACGATGCCGCCATTTTCGATGGCATCTTCGTTGTGAGCGTCCATCATTCCGATCAGTTCCTCCAGACGGGCAAAATCGTCTCCCTGCGAAAGAACTGCGAACTCATCTCCGCCGACACGGAATACAGGGCTTCGTTTAAATGTAGTACAAATGATCTTGCAGGCATCTCTTAAATACTGATCGCCGGCCTTATGACCTTCGGTATCATTTACCTTCTTCAGATCGTTAACATCAAGTATGGTTATAGCAAATTCAGGTGCACGGTTCATTTCGATCTGTGCATTCAGTCTTTCTTCATATACACGATAAGCATTTCTGTTCTTTACGCCTGTCAGTGCATCAATATTTGCTTCAATTCTTGCCTGAGCGAGACGTCTGCCGTAATCCTCCTCCTGACGAACCTGTGCGTCGATATCATTGACTCCGACAACAAGGCGTCTGCCGCCCTGTTCTTCTACGATAGAAGCCTTAAGCTGTACATAACGAGGCTCTTCGTTGACCATGAGGCGGTAGCTGAGTGTGAATATTCCGTTTTTCTCTATCTCGTCCAAGGCGTTTTCCATATTAAGAGCTGTGAAAACTCTGTTCTGATCTTCAGGATATACAACACGTATAGAATTATCTCTGAAATCAGAGAAGAAGTTTTTACCGTCCTTTGGCATCTCAAATGCATTAAAGCCGGCAGCAGAGCTGTATTCACGATAGTAACCGCTTTCAGGAGCCACTACATAAATGCATAAGAAGTCACCGGCAAGGGCGCTGATTCTGTTGTAGGCAATCTGTTCCTCCTGCATACGCTGAGCAACCTGACGATGCTTCATCTGCTCATCAACATCTGTCATGCTAAGTATTATATAACGCTCATCATCAGGCATTCGGGTTACCTTCATATTGACATATTTAAGCTCCTGATCCACGTACTTACGATATGTCATCGTAAATACATGATTCTTATCAAGGGCGGATACAAGCGTATTTCGATCCATTGCTTTGATTACTTCATCGCGGTCCTCAGGAAATACATTTTTCTCAGCTTCATCCTGACCTTCCTCGAAGAAATGCCATCCGCGCCTTGCCTCAGAAAGATGGCCGTCAACCTTATCAGAACGGAATTCGATGAATTCCTCCGAATCAAGATTTACATAGAAAAGATTCATGTAGCCGTCAGCAAGCGCCTGAGCGATATGAGTGAAGATAACGCCAGTATTTCTGGCCTTTTCATAGGACTCTTTGTTAAAAGCCTTTTCCCTGGATATCTGAAGACTGTCTGTAACATCCTGATAAATACCCAGTACACAGAGACGACCGTTGGCATCGGTATATTTCAGTCGGGTAACCTTGACCTTGGTTTCCTGTCCGAAGGCATTCTTCATAGTATCGTAGAAGATGAGCGGTTCATCCATGGAAAGTACCATCTGGTCATCATCCATGAATTGCTTTTTCATTTCATCATCAAAGAAATCCTCGGCCTTTTTGCCGATTATCTCGGACGGGTCCTTCTTGTGTACATAATCCGCAAAGCTCTGGTTACATGCAAGGTATTCGCCTGTATTTGCATCCTTTGTAAAATATATACCGGGCACATTATCAAGAAGAGAAGAGACTGTCAGCTGGAGTCTTTCGATCTTCGCAGCTTCTTCAAGCAGCTTTCTCTGTCTGCCTGCTAATCGTTCAGCACGGAGCTTCTGTCCGAACAGGAACAGTATAGCTGTGAAAAGTACAGTTAATACTGCAACAATGATAAGCCAGTGATCCTTCAGTGCTCTGAATAAAGAATACTTTACATTTGAATACATATACGAAGCAAGAGCTGAATCTATCTCAGAAGCTTTTGTAGAGACAACCATTTTATTCATGATCGCATATAGATCAAGATCGGTTTTTCTTACAGCAAATGAGAGAGAAAGCGTTTCGCCTGTAGGAACTGATAAAAGTTTATTCTTCTTTAAGATATCTTCCTCTGAAGGTATTCTGTAAATGCTGACAAGGAAACAGTCTGCGTCGCCTTCAGCGACTGCGTCATAGCAGGCCTGAATACCTGAGAAGGCTTTACGTTCTGCTGCAGGATACTTATCCATTATAAAGCTGTCGATATTGATCATATTTGCGTTGACAGCAAAGGTGATCTCACTTTCGGCTGAAAGAACCTTACGGTCATTGGCACGCATTATAGCGTTCATTTCGGTATCCATAACAGAGTCTGTGAGACGCATGCCGCGGGTGTCTGCATCATAAGTATTAAGATATATCGGGAAGACGCAGTCTACTTCTCCGTTTTCAAGTGCCTGTAAAGCATCTTCGGTTGATTTATAGGGATATGTTTTGAAACTTAAATAAGGGTTGTTCAGGTTGTTTTTGACATGGTTCAGAAAATCTCCGAGAGCACCTGTAAGCTCTCCGGTTTTATTGTCAGTACTGCAGAAAGGCATATAGTTTTCTCTATATCCGATACGGATCTCTCCGTGCGTAGAAAGCCATTCCTCCTGCTGAGGGGAAAGCAAAGCTTTTGATTTGGAAGCATAGATACGATCCTGAGAAATCTTTTCATTAAAATAAGGATCATCATCCTGAATCGTTGCCATAGCGGAATTCAGTTCCTGAAGAAGATCAGGCCTGTTCTTACTTACGGCATAGTAATAATCCGAACCTCCGATCCTGCAGACCGGCATTACAGCCTGACTATTATGATTGTAAGTGAATATTGAAGCATATCCATCCAGCTCATGGTGGATAAGCATTTCCATAGAAGCATCTTCGCCGGAGGTCATAGGAACGATCTCCAGGTTTATGCCATTTTTCTCTGCCCAGTCATTAAGGAAGCCTTCCTGTATGCTGTCTTTGTTGACGCCGATCTTTTTGCCGTTGAAGGAAGATAGATCACTGGCCTTAATCGAAGTGTTGTCTGCGGAAATATATATATAGTAGTCCTCTGTACCCATAGGCAGCTCTGAGAAATACATGAATTCCTCACGGTCCGGTTTATATGAAACATCGCTGAGAAGATCAATCTCTCCATTTTTAAGCATCTGAAGAAGATTAGCCCAGCTGTCTTCCACATATTCAAAAGTCCAGCCGGTATAGGCGGCTATCTTCTGATGATATTCGTAGTCAACGCCGCAGCGCCTTCCAAATTTGTCATAATAACAAAAGGTCGAATTAAACCATCCGACACGTACTACTTTTTGATCCTGTTCATCCGCAAATGATTTGATCGGACTCATCGTATTGGTAAGAAATGCAACCAACAGGAGGAGCATTATGATTCGCTTTATACTCTTAGAAACCCCCATACAGTATACCTCCGAAAGAATGCTTTATGCATTGACAATTCATGTAATTTTTAAGTTGTAAAGATAGTCTGATTATATCATACTATCGGTGTGATTTCCACTTTTACGAGTAGAAGATTATTGATATTATAGGAGAAATTCTCTGATGTTTTTAAGTGGTCTGTCCCGTCAGAAAACTGTCCACCAGCTGTCCGTCAGAAAAGCTGTCCACCAAATGTTCGGCAGAAAAACTGTCCGCCCAGACTGATAATATGTTATAATCTTATATAATTCTTTGCGGCTGAGCCTTTAAAGTATGCCGGAAATCGTCGGAACAAATGGAGGAGAATATGTCAGAGGCTATTCTTAAAACGCCTGATGGTGAGATAAAATATGAGATAAAAGATGATGCAGTCAGTATCGCTTCATACAGCGGAAATGATGAAGAGGTCGTGATACCGGAGACAGTAGAAGGACTTTTCGTGAAAAGCATCGGTAAGAAAGCGTTTATGAACGTAAGAGGACTTAGGACGATCATCCTTCCGGATACTATCGAAGACCTTGCCGACTGGTGCTTTGCATACTGCAAGAGCCTTGTAAGGCTCGAACTCCCGAAGAAGGATATCAGGATAGGGCATTTACCATTTTTCGGTGATGAAAGGCTTCAGAGCATATATTTAAGAAATGTAAAAGGCAGTGGTGATACGGTATACGCTTCAATGCCTGAAAAGGACAGAAGTGATATCGGAGTCCTTCTTGCAGCGCTTCACAGCATGAAGAATACAGACCATCTGATCGATCTTGCTGCTGCAGGTACTCCGGAATGGTTCAAGGGCCTGGACAGAAGGCTTCTGGAATATATAGATGAGCCGGATGAGGAAGGCCATGCGGAGCTGATACTCTGCGGCGAGGAGTTCCTTAACTGCACTCAGGATGAATTTGCGTCTATGAAGCGAAAGAAGAAAGCTGCGACTGCATTTATGAGGCTGCTTCACCCGGCCGGACTTTCGGATGCGTCCGGTGAAAGATATATAAGCTATATCCGGGAGCATGCCTTCGGCTGTGAACATAACGAGGCATGGCAGTTCCTTAGAGATGATGTTGGACATTTGAAAGAGTATTATGAATATTATGTAAACTCGGGATGCCTGAACGAAGATAATTTTGTTGACACCTTACTTGATCTGGGCGATAAACAAACAGAGATGAAGGCGTACTTTTTAAGGTGGAAAGAAAACCATAAACCAAAGGAAAATGATTTCTTTGACAGCTTAAGTCTGTAGCTTCATCTCTGCCGCTTTTTACTATATGTTCTATTGACTGCTTAGTTCTTCAGAGCGGAAGAAGTTTAAGGTAAGCTTATTGAACAGCTCTGATTTTTCTATACTGCATACATGACCGCAGTTTCTGAGTATCTGCATATTAAAGTTATGAACTCTCTTGCAGACATCCTTGATACCGCTGAGGAACATAAAATCCTCACGGCCTGATATGAAGAGAGTAGGAATACCTCTTTTTGTCAGTGTATGAATGTAATCCTTAAGCTTTCTGTCAGCTTTTCCAATGCATTCTACCCAGCGTTTAAATACATTATCATCAACCTTCTTCGCTTCGCGGATAAAGATATCGCGTGAAAGCTTATGCTTTTTAGCAGGCATGATGATATGTGCAAACATGTTGTAAGCGAAGGTTTTCGGAAAATGTTTTGTTACAAAGTTTGCAACTCCGAAAACAAATCGTCTTGCATGGTCCAGATTGATGATACCGCCAGCAAGCACCATTGATTCAACCATATCAGGGTAAAGATATGAGAACTCAAGGGCTACAAGTGTTCCGAGAGACAGAGATACGATCTTCACATGGGAGATGCACTCTGTGAGGAGAATCTCATGGATCTCCTTAGCGGTTGATGTAGGTTTGTAACGGGAGAAAAGCTTCAGTCTGCTTGATCTTCCGTGTCCGTCAAGGTCTACAAGAAGTACATTGTAGTAAGGCGTGAACTGGTCTATCTGGTATTTCCAGGTCTTAAGACTTCCGCCAAGTCCGTGAATGAAGAGTACCCATTCATCGGTGTTTTCGTTAATGATTTTTTCGTAATAAAGCATAATAAGGTGTGGGGGTCCTTTTTATTTTATAGTGTCCGATCATTTTTTGACAATTTCTTATTTTTGTCAGACTTCCCGGATTGTAACATATATATCAATAACGGTCAATGCGTCTGGATGTAGATTATTTACCCTTATTTTTAGTAATTATTTTTTTATGATCTCTTCGTACTTCTGTTTAAGCTCCTTGTCGGTCATTACAGTTACACGGCCGGCGTCATACTGCTCGCATACCCAGCTGTAGATTTCCTGGATCACAGGATCGGTCTTCGGGAGGGCTTCCTCTCCGTGATGCTCTCTATAGTCATTTACCCAGAAGGCAACTCCGGCAACACCGGAAGTGTTGGATATAGATACCTTCGGAGCACGGCCGAGCAGGGCTTCCGTATCAAAAATGTTGTAGATCTCAGGATTCTTCATGATTCCGTCAGCGTGTATGCCTGCTCTTGTGAGATTAAAGCTGCTGCCTACGAAAGGAGTCATCGGAGGGATCTCATAATCGGTCTCATTTTCAAGATACTCGGCAATCTCAGTGATAACCTTTGTATCCATCCCGTTCAGGGTTCCGCGAAGAGAAGCGTATTCGAATACCATGGCTTCAAGAGGGATATTTCCTGTACGTTCGCCGATTCCTAGAAGAGAGCAGTTTACAGCGCTTGCTCCGTACATCCATGCAGTCGTAGCGTTGACTACGCCCTTGTAGAAGTCGTTATGTCCGTGCCACTCAAGCATTTCCGAAGGAACATCTGCATGATGCTGAAGTCCGTAAATGATGCCTGATACGCTTCTTGGTAAGGCTGCTCCCGGATAAGGAACGCCGTAACCCATCGTATCGCATGCACGGATCTTTACAGGGATTCCGCTGTCTCTTGAAAGCTCCATCAGTCTGGCTGCAAAAGGAACAACAAAGCCGTAGAAATCAGCTCTTGTTATATCTTCAAAATGGCATCTTGGCTTAAGACCTGCGTCGATGCATTCTGAAACGATGCCCAGATATTTATCCATTGCCTGCTGTCTGGTAAGACCCATTTTCTGGAAGATATGATAGTCCGAACAGCTGACTAAGATACCGGTTTCCTTGATGCCCATGGACTTTGCAAGCTCAAAGTCCTTTTTTGATGCTCTGATCCATGTGGTGATCTCCGGAAAATCATAACCGAGCTCGAGACATTTTTCGATGGCGCGTCTGTCCTTCTCGGAATATACGAAGAATTCTGTCTGGCGGATCATACCATTCGGACCACCGAGCCTGTGAAGCATTTTATATATTTCAACCATCTGCTCTGTGGTGTACGGTGCTCTTGACTGCTGACCGTCACGGAAGGAGGTATCTGTTATATAGATATCCTTCGGCATATTTTCAGGAACGCGGCGATAGTTAAATGCTATCTTCGGAGTCTCTGTATAAGGATAGATCTCCCTGAAAAGCTCAGGCTCATCTACGTCCTGAAGTCTGTAAAAGTACGGATCCTGTTCAAGTTTGTAGGTTTTGTTGCTTAGGGTTATTTCTCTCATATCTTTCCTCACTTCCTTCAGGGCAGGCTTTAAAATGCCGGCGCTGTGTTTGTTTATCTATACCGGATCCTTTGCCGGATCACGCTCACAAAAGAATTGCATTTAGTATAAGCACACTGTATACTATTTGTAAAATGAATAAATTAAATAGTAATTATTCGAATATCGAATTAATAAAGGAAAAACACTATGGATATAGAGGCGCTTAAAACATTTATGGTACTTGCAAATACCAAAAATTATACGAGGGCGGCAAGCCAGCTTTTCGTGGCTCAGTCAACTGTAACGAACAGGATCATAGAGATAGAAAAGGAGCTGGGAATAAGCCTTTTTCGCAGGACGAACAGAAAGGTTGAGCTGACCAGAGAAGGTGAGAAATTCAGGATATACGCCAGAAAAGTGATAGAACTTACAGAGGCGTCGCTTGCTGAGATATCCTCCTCAACGAGATTTGACAATCACCTTCGGATAGGCAGCGCCGATTCGATATATGAAGGTCATCTGGCGCCGATCATTTTAAAGTATCAGAGGGAAAATCCGAGAGATTCCCTAAAGATATCGATAGGTTTGACAGGCAATCTCCTTGAACAGCTTCAGGCGGATCTTCTGGACGTTGTATTTACCTATCTTCCGCTGAAAAAATCGGCATATCATTCCGAGCTTTATAAGCAGGACAAGCTGATACTGGTTACAGATATCAATAATGAAAAGCATAAAAACGGCATCACCGAGCAGCAGCTTATGGGCGTTAATTATCTGATGTGCAACTTTGCGCTTCAGGAGGTAGGACAGTATATCAGAAAGCTTTTTCCGAAGTTTTATCAGTTTGAGCTTGAGATCGATGATTGTATGAAGATCGTACCGTTTCTTCTGGGGCAGGATAATTATACCTTCCTTCCTAAGGATATGGCGGAGCATTACATCTCTCAGGGAAAGCTCCGTGAGATTCCGCTTCTGGACTTTGAAACACCTGTCATCAACAGCTATATAATTTACAAAAAATCAGTCGGGGAAATGTGCCGCAGGATATTCATGTGACACATTTCACAAGCATTTCTAAAAAATACATTAAAAAAACCGATATTCCCTTAGAAAATGCGTCTTAATAATAAAAGGGATAAAGGATATGCGAATATGGAAGATAAAACAGTCGAAAAAAAGATCATAGAGTTATATCAGGCGAGAGATGAGTATGCTATCGAGATGACGGATGATCATTACGGAAGCTTTTCAAGGAATCTGTCATTCAGGATCTTAAGCTCTCATGAGGATGCGGAGGAATGCGTAAATGATTCCTACATGAAGCTCTGGGATACGATCCCGCCGGTGGTTCCCGAGAGTCTTAAGGCTTATCTCGGAAGGATTGTCCGAAACATATCCTTGTCGCTTTTCAGAAAGAAAAAGGCTCAGAAAAGAGATGACGCCAGTGTGCTCCTCTCAGAACTCGAGGACTGTATCCCTGCGGATAATAATGTTGAGCAGGCTTTAGAGCATAAGCAGCTGGTACAGTATATCGAAAGGTGGCTGAAAGAGGAGAAGGAAGAGAATAAGAAGCTTTTCATACTGCGGTACTGGTACGGAGAATCTCTTGGAGAGCTTTCGGGGCGATTTCATATATCTGAGAGAAAGGCAGCAGACAGACTCTACAGAATGAGGAAACGCCTTAAGGACTATCTTCAGAGAGAGGGGGTGTCTGTATGAAAGATGAAAGAAAATCGGAAGCTGTCAACCGCCTTATGGACGCTATAACTGATCTGAGTGACGAAACTGTACTTGGTGCAGATGAAGGAAACCGGGATAAAAGTGTTAAAGAAGCAGGGCAGGAAGCTGTAACCTCAAAAAATCGTATTAAGAGATGGACGGTAACAGGCATTTCATTTGCGATGGTCATACTGGTGTGTATAGTGGCATTTAACAGTCTGATTAAACGTGGAAATGATAGAGAGCAGCCTGCCGGAATGCCTCAAACTGAAAAAATATCTGAGGAATCAATGACCATAACAGAGGGCGGACCGACAGATGCAAAGGCAACGGAGGAGTTAGTAACAGAGGCGGGACCGACGGAGGCACTGGTAACAGAGGCCGGATCAGCGGAGATAAAACCGACAGAGGCATCTGCGATAGAGGATGCAGAGCATAAGAATATTGATAGTAAAGCAGTAAGTTATGAAAGCTTTTCAGAAATGGAAAAGGATGCAGATGTGATACTCCGGGTGAAAAGGCTGGACAGCGAGAGAACGGTAATAGATAAAGATGGCAGCAGCTTCAGATCAGGATATACCTTGTCAAGAGTCTGGATCAGCAGAATTTATAAGGATAACTCTTTTGGACTAGCTGAGGAGCAGGCGGTCACTATTCTGGAAAATGAAGTTTATGATGCTGATGAAAATATCATTTATCATATAGCCGGATACAATATGATGACACCTGGTGAAGAATACTTACTTTTCTTAAAGAAAGGAGCATTACAGAATAATGAAAACTGTTTCGTTTCATGCGGCGTAAATTATGGAACCATAGCACTTACGGAAAATGAACGTGAAATCCGCTTAGCATATCTGGAAAGTGCGGAAAATGCAGATATCAGCGTACTAAAGGATATATGGGACGAGGCACTTAAAAAGTATCAGTAGAGGCAGAGAGAGGAGGTAGTTTTATGAATAAGCAAAAATTTAAAAAGAAAGCATTAATATCATTGCTTCTGGCTTTGGCTCTTATGATGACAGCCTGTGGAAAGAAGACAGAGAAGGATGAAGAGCCAACAAAGGTTGAAGCAGTAAAGCAGGTAAGAAGCCTGACAGACGGAGTGGTACAGGAGAAAGTAGCTGTAAAAAATATAACACCTGACCACGGAAAGGCGCTGTCTGTAGGAGCTGTAAGACTTCTTTCGAAGGTTATGGAGCTGGGAGAATCAAAGGATTCAAACTATCTGATCAGTCCGGCGTCTCTGCAGATGGCATTTGGCATGCTGGCTGCCGGAGCCGATGAAGGCAGCGAGACAGAGAAAGAGCTGATGGAGCTCTTGATGCCGGGGATAAATGCTTCAGCTGAAGATATGAATCTTGAAATGGCAGCCCTGGCAGAGGGAATGCGTAAGGCGCAGGGAGTTGAGTGGAATGTTGTTAACTCTGTCTGGGTGAAGAAGGACGGAAATGTAAAGTTTTCTGATGAATATTTATCTGATGTGGTGAGCTTTTATCAGGCAGAGCTTTTTGAGGCGCCATTTGATGATGCAACTCTTGATGAGATAAATGGATGGGTGAAGGAAAATACAAAAGAACGTATACCATCGATCTTAGATTATCTGGATCCGCAGACGGCTTATGTTCTTCTGAATGCATTGAGCTTTGACGGAGAGTGGGCAAGTCCGATAGATGACACTATGGTAAAGGAACAGGCGGACTTTACTAATTCCGACGGGACTGTATCAAAGGTAAAAATGCTGAGAACAGAAGAACGTGGATATATTGAGATAGCAGGCGGCAAGGGCTTCCTTAAGACTTATAAGGGCGGAGCATATTGCTTTATGGGACTTCTTCCGCCGGAGGGTGTCTCAACAGAGGAGTATTTACAGAAGATACTTTCGGATAAAAAAACACTTTATGATGCGGTCCGCAATATGGATATGGCACCGGAACTGCAGGTGGAATTTCCGGAGTTTAAGGCAGAATACGGTGCAGATATGGTAGAGACAGTAAGGGCTCTTGGAGTTGAGAAATCCTTCGGAGCACAAGCTGAATACGGAAAAATGATAACTGCCGACAGCGAAAGGATAGCAGTAGATCAGATAGAGCACAGGGCGATGATAGAAGTAGATCAGAGCGGTACAAAGGCCGCTGCTGCGACAGCTATTACAGCCACTGAAGCAGCTATGGTAATAGATGAACCGGAGATCATAAAGATCTGTCTGGACAGACCTTTTGTTTACGGCATCATTGATATGAAATCCAGAGTTCCGATCTTCCTGGGAGTTCAGAATACTATGGAGTAAATGTCATGAGCTTCTTTAACTAAAGACACCATAGAGTAAATGCCTTTGGGTAAGCTTCAGAAAATGGTTTTAATTTTCTCTTGAAAAAATAATAGTTTACTGATATTCTGAGACTAACGTCAGAAAGAAATGACGGATTCTACAGAAAACGGGAGGAGACCAATGAGAAGTATTTCTTGCAGATAAGAATTTAAGAGTAAGAGAAATGTCCTTTAGGGGCGGAGTCTCTTTTGATGCAAGAAATAATTCATAGTGGTTTCTCTATATATACGGCAGGGTCTGCATATGGCTGCAGATATATTATGCTTTGATTTTTACACCGCAGGATTATTGTCTTGCGGTGTTTTTTTCATAAAAAGGAGGCGGTTATATGTCATTACTGCAGGTTTCGGATCTGACCTTCTGCTATGAAGGCAGCTTTGATAATATATTTGAAAATGTTTCATTTTCGGTCGATACAGACTGGAAGCTTGGATTTATAGGAAGAAATGGAAAAGGCAAGACTACATTTCTGAACCTTCTTCTCGGAAGATATGAATATTCGGGAGTGATTAAAACGGATAAGGCTTTTGACTATTTTCCTTACCGGATAAGCGAGAAGGAACTTGATAAGACAGCAGATGAGCTGTGTGAGGAGTGGAAGCCGGGGGTGGAAGGCTGGAAGGTTATCTGTGAGCTCGGAGCGCTCGGGGTTGATGCGGAGATACTTTATCGTCCGATAAAAACCCTCAGCTTTGGTGAGAGGACAAAGGTCATGCTGGCCGTGCTTTTCTCAGGAGAAAATGAGTTCCTTCTGATCGATGAACCGACAAATCATCTTGATAAAGGCGGAAGAGAGAGCATCAGGAATTATCTTGCTTCGAAGAAGGGCTTTATACTTGTTTCCCACGACAGAGATCTTCTGGATGCGGTTGCGGATCATATGCTCGTATTAAACCGTGAGTCCATAGAAGTGGTTTCCGGTAATTTTACTTCATGGTGGGAGAACAAAGAGAAGGCGGATGCATTTGCAATCTCGGAGAACGAAAAGCACATGAAGGAGATAGGAAAGCTTAAGGCTTCGGCGGACAGAGCCGGCAGATGGGCGGAAAAAAATGAGAACACTAAGATCGGCTTTGATCCGGTAAAGGAAAATGACAGATGTATCTCCACAAGAAGCTATATCGGTGCAAAAACCAAGAAAATGCAGTCGAGAGTAAAAAACTTTGAGAAAAGGATAGAACGTGAGATAGAGGAGAAGGAAGGGCTTCTTAGGGATATCGAGAAGGTAGATGACCTTAAGCTGATGCCGCTGCAGCATCACAAAAAATGCCTGATCGACTGCAGGAATTTTACGCTTGGATATGAAGATAAAAGTGGTGATGCAGACAGTGCGGCATTTTCTGGCAAAAAGAGAGACAGTGCGGCGAATGCAGACAACGCTCATGCAAGTGAAGATATCATAAAGCATGCGGTTTTCAGAAACCTCAGCTTCCAGCTTATGCAGGGAGATATACTCTTCCTTGAAGGAGAGAACGGAAGCGGCAAGAGCAGCCTGATCAAGATGATACTCGGACAGAATCCGGGCGCGGTCACTTCGGGAAAGCTTGAAACCGC
>ONVE01000042.1 GCA_900321215.1 uncultured Eubacterium sp.
GAAGGTCTCATGCAAGAAGAACTTGTGTGAAAAAGACTCATGCAGGAAGGACTTGGGGTATTATTCATTTGGTTACAGGAGGTAGTATTATGGGAGAGATGAATACTAAGGCAATGTATAAATTATCATATGGACTTTTCATATGTACGGCTGTTGATGGGGAGAAGATGAACGGCTGCGTTACAAATACCGCAGTTCAGGTGGCTTCCGATCCGAATCTTATATCTATAGCCATTAACAAGGCGAACTTTACTCATGATATGGTAAAGAAGACCGGAAAGTGCAATGTTTCGGTTATTAGTACAGAAGCGGATTTTGAGCTTTTCAAGCATTTCGGTTTCCAGTCAGGAAGAGATGTTGATAAATTCGCAGATTATCCGAAGTCATCATATGAGATTGCGGAAAACGGCATACCATTTATTACTGCCGGAACTAATGCGTATTTTTCACTGAGCGTTGAAAGCTCGGTAGATCTTGGCTCACATACACTCTTTATCTGTAAGCCGGATTTTATGACTGTATTATCCGATGTGCAGTCATGTACATATGAATATTATCAGAATAACATTAAGCCGAAGCCACAGGCTGTAGGTCAGACACCGAAGGGTGAGACTATATGGCGCTGCACTATCTGCGGATATGAATATGTCGGAGAAGAGCTTCCGGATGATTTTATCTGCCCGATATGCAAGCATGGTTCGGATGATTTTGAGAAGGTTGTGCGTTAAGAAGCAGAACCGGTTATATCTATAAATTGAAAGTTGAGGAATAGTAAAATGGCACAGCTCTGGGGAGGACGTTTCTCCAAGGAAACAGACAAGTTGGTTTACGATTTTAATGCATCGATAAACTATGACAAGAGATTTTTGAAGCAGGATGTAAGAGGAAGCATAGCTCATGTTACTATGCTTAATTCTGTGGATATAATCTCCGATGAAGAGAAGGAGCTTATCATCAAGACATTAAATGAGATAGTTGATGATGTAGAGAGCGGAAAGCTTGAGATCACTTCAAAATACGAGGATGTTCACAGCTTCGTTGAGGCAAATCTCATCGACAGAACAGGTGATACAGGCAAGAAGCTTCACACCGGAAGAAGCAGAAATGATCAGGTTGCTCTTGATATGAGACTTTATATCAGAGATGAGATCACAGAGCTTAAGGGCGATATCGTAACTCTTATGCAGGAGCTGCTTGTTCTTATGAAGGAGAACACAGATACTGTTATGCCGGGCTTCACACATCTCCAGAAGGCACAGCCGGTTACATTTGCTCACCATACAGGAGCATATTTTGAAATGTTTAAGCGTGACCTTGAGCGCCTTTCAGATATTTATGAGAGAATGAATTATTGTCCGCTTGGTGCGGGTGCGCTTGCAGGAACAACCTATCCGCTTGACAGAGAGCTTACTGCAAGACTTCTCGGCTTCAAGGGACCTACACTTAACAGTATGGATTCTGTATCTGACAGAGATTATCTTATCGAGCTTCTGTCAGCACTTTCAACGATAATGATGCATCTTTCAAGATTTTCGGAAGAGATCATTATCTGGAATTCAAATGAATATCAGTTTGTTGAGCTTGATGATGCTTACTCAACAGGAAGCTCCATCATGCCTCAGAAGAAGAACCCTGATATCGCAGAGCTTGTAAGAGGCAAGACAGGCCGTGTTTACGGTGCGCTTATTACCATGCTTACTGTAATGAAGGGTATCCCTCTTGCATACAACAAGGATATTCAGGAAGATAAGGAAATGACATTTGACGCCATTGATACAGTTAAGAACTGTGTGACACTCTTTACCGGAATGATCTCAACCATGAAGATCAACAAGGTAAGGATGAAGAGCAGTGCCTCAGGCGGCTTTACAAATGCTACTGACGCAGCTGATTATCTTGTAAATCATGGCGTGGCATTCAGAGATGCGCATGGAATCATCGGACGTCTTGTTCTTAGATGTCTTGAGCTCGGTGTAAGTCTTGACGAGCTTCCGCTTGAAGAGTATAAGGCAATCTGTCCTGCCTTCGAGGAGGATATATATAAGGCTATAAGCATCGAAGAATGTGTTAACAGACGGAATACCATCGGCGCTCCGGGACCGGAGAGCATGAAGGAAGTTATAGAGAAAAATGAAGCATATCTCAGAGGTATAGTACAATGAACAATACAACAAAGCAGAAATACGAACTTGCTGAAAGAATGCTGAAGGGAAAGATCCCGGCTGAAGAAGTACAGATGATGACCGGACTTGATATGTCAGTTATTAAGAAGATCGAGGAAGAAGTCGCACCTATGGTCAGGGATGCAAAGATACTTCAGGGACTTGACAATAAGGAGCTTAATATCGGCGAAATCCTTTTTGATAACAACGGAACAGATGAGGAAGCCGACAAGGATTATTGATAATGATATCAGAAAACATTTCAAATGTCAGAGCAGCGGTAACAAAGCTGATCAGGGATGAAGCTTTGGGAGAACTCCTTCTATACAGCCTTGAGGTTAAAAAATCATGTACGATTGCCATAGAAGGCAGGAAGAACATGGACTTTTATGATACTGATGATGAGACGTGTGATGCTGAAGAATATATCAGGTGGAAGGATGCACGTGATATATTCTTCCAGAGCATCAAGGGAAGCAGACTCCCTCTTGGCTTCAGGATAGTCCTGCTTGCAGGAAAAAAGCTTACCATGAAGGTCATAGCTGAGGCTGATACCGTACTTAAGGCATCAGATGTTGCCTCGCTGGGCATAAATATTTATTATGACAGAAACGGAATGAGAGTAACAGACGGCACCTCCCTTAAGGTTTTTACCATGGATAAAAGCCTTGAGAGAAGCTGGGATGACTATGTAAAGCGTTTGATAAGCGGCTTCGAAGAGGAAGCCGGATAATTAAAGCATGGAAAAATTATATGATGAACTTGATAATAAAATGAAGAACAGCAGGCAGAGTAAGGGAATAATCTATATTCTGCTTGCTGCCTTTTTCTTTTCTATAATGACTATCATGGTCAGACTTTCCGGAGACCTTCCGACTATGCAGAAGGCATTTTTCCGGAATTTTGTTGCGGCCATATTCTCAGGAATAGTCCTCTTTCGTACAGAAGAGAAGTTTTATATCAGAAAGGACAGCTGGTTTTCTCTCTTCATGAGAGCAGGCTTTGGTACAGCAGGTCTTATAGCCAATTTCTGGGCAATCGATCGTCTGGGAATTGCGGATGCAAATATGCTGAATAAAATGTCGCCTTTCTTCGCGATAATCCTTTCGATATTTGTACTTAAGGAAGTGCCGAAGAGGTTTGAGGTGATCTGCGTAATAGTTGCCTTTATAGGAGCTGCGCTTATCATCAAGCCTACAAAAGGTATAGCGAGCCTTCCTGCACTGGCGGGGCTTTTCGGCGGATTTGGAGCAGGAACTGCATATACATTTGTGCGTAAGCTTGGAAAGCAGGGAGAGAGAGGACCGGTGATAGTAATGTTTTTCTCGGTATTTTCAACACTTGTATGCCTTCCCTGGCTGATCTTTGATTATCATCCAATGACCGGAAAGCAGTTTTTATGTCTTCTCGCTGCGGGTACTGCAGCCTGCATAGCACAGATGTGCATAACAGCGGCTTATACATACGCACCGGCCAAGGAAATATCCGTATATGATTATACGCAGGTTATCTTTGCGACCTTCTGGGGTATGCTGCTTTTCTCGGAGGTTCCGGATTACCTCAGTATTACCGGATATGTTCTGATAATAGGGGTAGCGGTGCTCAAATGGAAATATTCGCGAAGGATAAAATGATCAAAAAACAGATTTTTGCAAAAATGTATATATAATAGTATACATTTTTTAAAACATTTGTTATTTTTTACAAAATTTTAAATTTGTAAATTTTTTTATGGAAACTTTTATTTTAATAAAGTACAATATATGTGCTTTAATGCGCAAAATTTTTATCAGACGTTTGTCAAAGGAGTCATACAATGGGCGGTTTTTTTGCAGCAGCATCAAAAGAGGATTGTGTATTTGATCTTTTCTTTGGTACAGATTATCATTCACACCTCGGAACAAGAAGAGCAGGTATGGTTGTTTATGGTAAGGATGGTTTCAACAGATCTATTCACAATATAGAGAATTCACCATTCAGAACCAAGTTCGAGAAAGAGATCAATTCCATGAGCGGCAATATGGGTATCGGCTGTATCTCAGATTATGAACCACAGCCACTTATAGTTCGTTCACATCACGGAACTTATTCGATCACAACAGTCGGAAAGATCAATAATACTGATGAGATAGTAGAGAAGATCTTTTCAAACGGAAAGACTCATTTCCTCGAAATGAGCGGCGGTGACATTAATGCTACCGAGCTTGTTGCAGCCATCATCAATCAGAAGGATAATATTGTTGAAGGTATACAGTATGCGCAGGAGCTTATTGACGGTTCTATGTCAATCATGCTTCTTACTCCGAAGGGAGTTTATATCGCCCGTGATAAGATGGGCAGAACACCTATCATAGTAGGTAAAAAGGACGATGGATACTGCGCTACATTTGAATCATTTGCTTATCTGAATCTTGGATATAAGGATTTCAAGGAACTTGGTCCTGGAGAGATAGATGTCATGACTCCTGAAGGAGTCAGAGTACTTGCCAAGCCGGGCGAGGATATGCGTATATGTACATTCTTATGGGTTTATTACGGATATCCGTCATCAACCTATGAAGGCGTAAATGTAGAGCAGATGCGTTATGACTGCGGTAAGCTTATCGCTCGTCGTGATAAGGAAAGCGGAATGGATCAGGGAGTTGATATAGTTGCAGCTATCCCGGATTCAGGAACAGCACACGCAGTCGGATATGCAAATGAATCCGGCATTCCTTTCTCGAGACCATTTGTTAAATATACACCAACCTGGCCGAGAAGCTTTATGCCGACAGTTCAGTCCAAGAGAAATCTTATCGCCAAGATGAAGCTTATTCCTATCCATGAGCTTATCGAGGATAAGAGCCTTCTTATTATCGATGATTCAATCGTAAGAGGAACACAGCTTGGTGAGACTACAGAATTCCTATATGAGAGCGGAGCTAAGGAGGTTCATATCAGACCGGCCTGCCCACCACTTCTCTTTGGATGTAAATATATTAATTTCTCAAGATCAAATTCTGAGATGGAGCTCATCGCAAGAAGAGTTATCTGTGAAGAAGAGGGCGATAATGTTGAGAGAACAGTTCTTGATGATTATGCAAATCCTGATTCTGACAGATATCACCTTATGCTTGAGAAGATCCGCCAGAAGCTTAACTTCACATCCCTCAGCTTCAACAGACTTGATGATATGATCGAGGCCGTAGGTATCGATAAGAGCAAGCTCTGCACATACTGCTGGGACGGCAGAGAATAATTTTCTATTTTGTATTTATAATGATCATAATAAGCTTTCCAAGGTCACATATGGCTTTGGAAAGCTTATTTTATATTATTGACATTTTGTTTATGTTGATGTATAACATTATTAGCACTCGAACGTAATGAGTGCTAATTATATTTATGAAAAGAGGTTTGATCAGCATGGCTACTAAGCAGGGCAGTCTTACAATCAATAGCGAAAACATTTTCCCTATAATCAAGAAATGGTTATATTCAGATCATGATATCTTCATCAGAGAGCTTATCTCAAATGGCGTAGATGCCATTACAAAGGTAAAAAGACTCTCATCAATGGGTGAAGCAGATATTCCATCCGGAGAGACCTACAAGGTTACTGTATATGCAAGTCCTAAGAATAAAACTCTTACATTTGAAGATAACGGAATAGGTATGACGGAAGAAGAGGTTGATAAGTATATCAATCAGATAGCTTTTTCCGGAGCAACGGATTTCCTTGAGAAATATAAGGATAAGGATCAGAACGATCAGATCATCGGACATTTCGGACTTGGTTTTTATTCTGCATTCATGGTAAGTGATAAGGTTACTATCGAGACTCTTTCTTATAAAAATGATGCAAAGCCTGTTTACTGGGAATGTGACGGCGGAACTGATTTTAATATGGGCGAGGGCAGCAAGACTGAAAGAGGTACAAGGATCACACTTTATCTTTCAGAGGACAGCCTTGAGTTTGCAAATGAATACAGAGTTCGTGAGATAATCAATAAGTACTGCTCATTCATGCCTGTTGAGATATATTTCATCAATGTAGATGATGAAGAGAAGAAGGCAGCAGAGAAGGCCAAGAAGGCCGCTGAAAAGGCTGAGAAGAAGGCTAAGAAGGCAGCAGAAAAGGAAGCAAAGAAGGCTGCTAAGCTTAAGGAAGAGGATGATTTCCTTGGCGGACCTTCAGAGAAAAAGGATGACAAGAAGGATCAGGTCGAAGACGCTGATTTCGAGGATGTTGAAGAAGAGGAAGAGGAGGATAAGGGACCTGTACCTCTTAATGACACCAATCCGCTTTGGGTAAGAATGCCTGCAGACTGCAAGGATGAGGATTATAAGGACTTCTATCAGAAGGTATTCCTTGACTTCAAGGAGCCGCTTTTCTGGATACATTTAAATATGGATTATCCGTTCAATCTTAAAGGAATACTGTATTTCCCAAGGATCAATCCAACTGTTGACCAGCTTGACGGAAAGGTTAAGCTCTACAACAATCAGGTATTCGTAGCAGATAATATCAAGGAGGTTATCCCTGAATTCCTTCTTACACTTAAGGGTATCATCGATTGTCCGGATCTTCCTCTTAACGTTTCAAGAAGTGCACTTCAGAACGATGGATTTGTTAAGAAGATCTCTGATTATATTACCAAGAAGGTTGCAGATAAGCTTATCGAGATGTACAAGAAGGATAAAGAGAAGTATGAAAGCCTTTGGGAAGACATTTCTCCATTTATCAAGTTCGGTGCATTAAAGGATGATAAGTTCCAGGATAAGATGAAGGATTATATGATCTTCAAGAATATTGAAGGAAAGTATATCACCCTTCCTGAGTACCTTGAGGCAGCCAAGGAGAAGCATGAGAACAAGGTATTTTATATTACTGACGAGCGTGAGCAGGCTCAGTATATTGAGATGTTCAAGAAGGCCGGAACAGACGCTATCTTCCTTACACACAACATCGACAATCCATATATAACAAATATGGAAATGAAGAATGAAGGCGTAAAATTCCTCAGAATCGATGCTGACGTAAATGAAGGAATAGTAGGAGAAGCCCTGTCAGAGGAGACAGTTAAGGAATATACAGACAAGCTTACAGAGACCTTCAAGAAGGCGCTTAACGTTGAGAAGATAAATGTCAAGGTTGAAAATCTGAAGGATGAAACCATATCTTCAATGCTTACACAGTCAGAGGAACAGAGAAGAATGGCTGAAATGATGAAGGCTTACAGCTTTGGCAACGGAAATAATCCTTTTGGAGATTCAAAGTCAGGCGAGACTCTTGTGCTTAATGCAAACAACAGCCTTGTAAAATATGTGCTTGATAATCCTGAAGGGGAGAATACCGAGACAGTATGCTGCCAGCTTTATGATCTTGCAGTACTTGCAAACAGACCGCTTGACGCTGAGGAGCTTACTAAGTTCGTGGCAAGAAGCAACAAGATACTTTCGATGATAGTTTCATAAAGCAGAAAAAACGTAATAATATAACTGAAGGCTATATTTTTATAGCAGTATGCTGAGAAATACATTTTTTTAAAAAGAAGCGTGGATATCGATATTTTGTATGGACAAAATATTATATATCCGCGCTTTTATATTTTACATTTAATGTTAAATTTGTTAGAATATATATAAGTATATGCTTTTATATTTTTAGCTGTAGTATGGGGTAAGTTTATATTTTTTATTGACCTTTTTAGAACTTATGGGAGGGTTATATGAAACAGTTTCAATTTGAATATCAGAGTAACGAGGAATTTGTAAATTCCATAAAAAGGATAAAACAGTGGTGCAATACCTCGGTTGTTTCAAATGTCCTTTTTCAGATCTATTCAGAGACACTTGATAAAAGTAAGATTCATAATATCTGTGAGGTAATCTGGCAGGAAATGCCGGAAGCTCTTTATATGGGAAGCTCAACCAATGGAAATATCATCAACGGTGAGAAAAGTGATAAGCCGATCACTATTATCTGTACTGTTTATGAGTATCCTTCGACCAAGGTAAAGCTGCTTCAGTATGTTCTTAATGCTGATACTGCGGCAGATGTGGCGGGTGACCTGATAAGGATCACACGCGAGAATCCGTGGGTTAAATCCATTATGACATATACTACTATGAGAGGAATGTCAATGTCGGATTACTGTGATTTTCTGAGTGATCTTCCGAAGCATGTTGTATTCTGCGGTGGAGGGGCATTTTCTGAAGATATAAATGATGACTCAGCTTATGTATTCTCATCAAAGGGACCGATCAGTGATCATGCGGCTGTATTTATCCTTACAGGTGGTGAGGATTATTATGTACGTGCGCTTCATGTTACCGGATGGAAGCCGCTCGGAAGGAATCTCAAGGTTACTAAAGCCAAGGGACCGGTTCTTAAAGAGCTTGATGGCGAACCGGCTTATAAAACATATTTCCGATATCTAAATATCAATAATGACGAGAACTTCTTTACAAATACACTTGAATTTCCGTTCCTTTATGAGCTGTACGGCAACGATATACTGAGAGCTCCGATCGCATGTACAGAGGACGGCTCTCTTGTAATGACTGCTGATATAGCAGAAAATGCAAACGCCAAGATCGCATACGGTGATCCGTGGACCATCCTTGAAAGCGTTGATAATGCAGCTGCTTCATTCAGGGATTTCGTTCCGCAGACCTTTACTGTATTTTCATGTGCCGGCAGAAGGACCTTCTGGGGTGATGATGAGATAAGTACAGAGACAAAACCATTTCAGTCGATCGCACCGACTTCAGGCTTCTATACCTCAGGCGAGTTCCTTAGAAATGGTGATCATGTAATACAGCATAACGTAACTCTTGTTGTAGAGGCGCAGAGAGAAGGACCGATCTCAACCAAGGGAGCTCCGAAGGTGGATGTGAAGCGGTCGGATTTCTCAGGAAAGGTATCGATGATAAACCGTCTGGCTACATTTATCCAGGCTGCAACTGAAGAGCTTGAGGAAGCCAACAGACGTCTTAAGCTGTCTTCTATAACCGATGGACTCACAGGCCTTTATAACCGTACCGAGATTCAGAGAAGGATAAGCGAGAAGGTAAATGAATTTGAGGCTTATTCGGCTCATGGTAAGTCCGGCATAGGCGCGGCGCTTATCATGATGGATATAGATAATTTTAAATCCGTAAATGACAATTATGGCCATAATGAAGGTGACAGAGTCCTGATAGGACTTTCGGATATGATCAGGGAAACACTGATAGAGTTTGCTCCGGAAGCTTCTGCAGGAAGATGGGGCGGAGAAGAATTTATGATACTTTGCCCTGAAATGAACAAAGAAAAAGCGGTTGAACTTGCCGAAATTCTTAGAATGCGTTTCTCAGAGCTGGATTTTCCTTTCGCAGGAAAGCGTACGATGAGTCTTGGCGTTACAGAAATGATCGCCGGCGAGAATTCGGATATATGCTGTGTGAGAGTAGATGATGCTCTGTATGAGGCGAAGAGAACCGGTAAAAATAAGATAGTTATAGGATGATAAAGTATGCTTTTGTGAGCTGATCGAGAGAGCTTTGGTCAGAGATGGGGGGATAAAAATGAAATATTGCATATTTTGCGGTAAGCAGATAAATGATGATAATGCTTTCTGCATATACTGTGGAAATAAGCAGGGCGGACAGCCATCCCGGCCGGCAGACAGTGCACCGGGAAATGCAGGTGGACAACCAATGAACAGTATGCCGGGAAATGC
>ONVE01000192.1 GCA_900321215.1 uncultured Eubacterium sp.
AGACTGTTATGCAGGAAGGCAGCCCTTCGTATGATCGAAATGATCGAAGGTACCGAGAGTGATGAGGATGAAAGACTTATGCTCATTCCGCTGAGACTCTGCGTTCATGCAAGCTGCGGCTGCAAGCAGGATTCGGAGACCGATATCAGCAGAAGAATGCTGGATCTTGAGGAAAAATATACCAAGGTGCAGGGAAATGCCGGACACCTGATCCGTATGAGAAATAAAACTCTTGCGCTCAACAGACCGGAAATTTACAGGATGCTTTCAAGCTACATTTCCGACAATACCTGGGTAGTTGTAAATAATTCCTTCTGGGAGAATCTGCAGACCTCAGAACATGATTTTGATTATGAACACGATATGGATCATTTCGATGAGAACATGACTGCTGTTATATATAAGCCGGTTTCCGATGGTAATACTGAAACCAGAGATGTGGCGGGCTATAAGGATAAATGCGAGTATGAGATAGCATTTAACAGAAATGAGATCGTACCGTATTTTGAGGAGATATTTGAAGAGAGAGGCGTTATGACCATAATGCCGCTGAATTTTCAGGATGAGGTCATAGGGTACTATGTTTTCTGTGATATGAGCAATGAAAATGAGATCCTCAGGGATGCGCAGTATTCGACACAGCTCTGTCAGAATATCGGAACAGTCTTCCGTGTGGTAAGAGACAGAGAGGTTAATGAGAGGCTTCTGGCAGCGCTCAGAAGTTCCTACAGCGCTCTTCAGGAGATTTCAATTCACGATCAGCTGACCGGAGTGATCAACAGACGAGGTCTGACTCAGATACTCGATGAAATGTGTGCGATGCCGAATGCTGCCGAGAAGATACTTTTCTACAGCTATATCGATATAGACGGCTTTAAGATGATAAATGATATGTGGGGACATGACGAGGGTGATGAGGCGCTTGTTAATGTTGCGAAGATATTAAATGAGGTAACTGATAAGTTCAGTAATTGTGTTGCCGCCAGGATCGGTGGAGATGAATTTGTCGTTGCCGGTACTGCTGATTTTGATATTTCCGAGAGATTTGAGGAAGTGCTTAACGATGCAGTGAACAGATACAATGAAAGAAGCGGTAAGCCTTATCTTATCGAGCTGTCAGTTGGCAAGGTCATAAGAAATGGTGTAAGTTCCGAGACTGTACGTGAGAGTATAAAGGCTGCGGATACGGATATGTACCGCGTTAAGAAGAACAGAAAGAAGATCAGACTTAAGGAAGAGTTATAAGAGAATCTGAAAAAGCTCAGGACAAGAGCTGTGAATGATTTTTATTAATAGATAATAAACTGGAAGGTAATAAATTTGGAAATATTTGAGACACATGCGCATTATGACGATGATGCGTTTGACGGAGACAGGGATGAACTGATAAGCAGGCTCCCTTCATTTGGTATAAAAAAGGTTTGTAATATCGGGGCTGATATGAAAAGCTCCGAAAATACAGTTCAGCTTACAAAAAAATATGATTTTTTCTATGGAGCGGTCGGGGTTCATCCTTCTGATTGCGAGGATATGACAGAGGCTGATATTGAGACCCTTAGAAAAATGGCCATGGACAATGAAAAAATAGTAGCCATAGGCGAGATTGGACTTGATTATTATTATGATGATCCGGAAAGGGCACTCCAGAAGAAATGGTTTATAAGGCAGATTGAGCTCGCAAAGGAGCTGAAGCTGCCTATTGTTATTCATTCCCGCGATGCGGCTCAGGATACCATGGAGATACTTCAGAAAACCCATGCAGGAGATGCGGGCGGCGTAATGCATTGCTATTCATATTCGAAGGAGCTGTCCGAAAGAGTTCTTGATATGGGCTTTTATATCGGAGTGGGCGGAGTTGTAACATTTAAGAACGGAAGAAAGCTTGTTGAGACTGTAGAGAATACACCGCTTGACAGGATAGTGCTTGAAACTGACAGCCCGTATCTTTCGCCGGTGCCTCACAGAGGAAAGAGAAATTCCTCACTTAATCTTATACTGGTGATAAGAAGGATTGCCGAGATTAAGGGGATAACTCCTGAGGAGGTCGCTGAGACTACATTTAATAATGCAATGAAGATGTACAGGATAAATAAGTAAAACTCACTGCAGCTGACTATAAGTAAAAGCAGTCGGAAAGCTGCATAAAGCTGACACTTGTACAGGAAAATACAGGAGGAAGATGTGATACCAGACGAAGAAAAGCTCAGTAATCCTCAGGTTACAATAGCTGCGATAAAAAAATATAATTTTAGTTTTCAGAAGAAATTCGGTCAGAATTTTCTTATAGATGATCATGTGATCAAAAAGATCATTAGCGCTGCGGAGATCACGAAGGATGATATCATCCTTGAGATCGGGCCGGGCATAGGCACCATGACGCAGTATCTTCTTGAAAGTGCCGGACATGTTATAGCGGTAGAGGTGGATGACAAGCTGCTTCCGATACTTGCGGAAACCCTTGGCTCTTATGATAATCTCACTGTGGTCAATGAGGATATCCTTAAATGTGATATCGCCGGACTTATAAGTGAGGCTTCGGCGAAAACCGGTAAAGGCCTCAAGGAGGAAAATGTCAAGGTTGTTGCAAACCTGCCGTATTATATAACGACACCGATAATCATGGGACTGCTTGAAGGACATATTCCGGCGGCGAGTATAACGGTCATGGTACAGAAGGAGGTAGCAGAGAGGATGAATGCAGCTCCGGGCGGAAAGGATTACGGAGCGCTCAGTCTTGCCGTGCAGTATTATTCGGAGACCTATCTTGCTGCAAATGTACCGCCTAACTGCTTTATTCCGAGACCGGGAGTGGGTTCTGCGGTTATCAGACTTCGGAGATATCAGGATCCGCCGGTAAAGGTTAAGGATGAAAAGCTGATGTTCAGGCTGATAAGGGCTTCATTTGAACAGAGAAGAAAAACTCTGATGAACGGTATCGGAAATGCATCGATTGATGGCATCACCAAGGAGAGGGTGAAGGATGCCCTTATCTCTATGGGACTGGATGAAAATATCAGAGGCGAGAGACTGTCTCTTGGTGAATTTGCAAGACTTGCGGATATACTCTCTGAGGATAGATAAATGAAAAAGCTTACTGAAGATGAAAAATATATGCGTCAGGCGATCAGGCTTGCTAAAAAAGCGGAGGAAAATGGAGACGTTCCGATCGGCTGTATCATTGTATATGAAGGAAAGGTCATCGGACGCGGATACAACAGGAGAAATGCTGATAAGATGACTCTGGCCCATGCAGAGCTTATTGCCATGAGAAAGGCCGGAAAGATCATAAAGGATTGGCGCCTTGAGGGCTGCAGGATGTATGTGACTCTGGAACCATGTCAGATGTGTGCCGGAGCTATCGTTCAGGCGAGGATACCTGAAGTGGTGATAGGCTGCATGAATCCGAAGGCGGGCTGCGCAGGATCTATCATTAATCTTCTCGATATGAAGGAGTTTAATCATCAGGTCGAAGTGACAAGAGGAGTCTGCGAGGAAGAGTGCTCGGAGATGCTCAGCAGCTTTTTTTCAAGATTGAGGGAGAAAAAAAAGAAAGCTTGACGGAAATGCTTCTCTTGGGTATACTATCTATGTTTAAAATTTCCGTACAGCCGGGGAGTTAGCGGTGCCCTGTACCTGCAATCCGCTATAGCAGGGGTGATGGCTGGCCTCGGGTTGAATTCTGTAGGGCTGCCCTCGGTAAGTGATGTTGATATCTGGGTCTTACGCGACAGAAATCTATGAACCGTGTCAGGTTGG
>ONVE01000254.1 GCA_900321215.1 uncultured Eubacterium sp.
AAAAGGCTGCAGATATGATATATGTCCGGGATTCCGGGTGCATATCGTATCTGCAGCCTTTATCATTTAATGTATTTCTTTCTCAGACTCTGGATTACATCCAGCCGTCTTCTGCATTTTTATAAAGCAGGTATTTTTCTTCGGCTGTAAGGCCTGCATCCTCGAGCAGTTCAAATTCGCGGATAAGATTGGTGTTTGAAACCGTGGTGTTGTCTGAGCTTACGGTTACACGTATTCCGTGACGAAGGAATTCTCTTATCGGATGCTCTGTGATCGTGCTGACGGCCTTGGTGTTAAGGTTGCTGGTCGGACAGCATTCCACAACGATATTGTTGTCGGCAAGATATCTCATCAGGCTTTCGTCCTGTATAGCAGCGATGCCGTGGCCTATTCTCTTCGCTCCGAAGTTCAGGGCTGTCCAGATGCTGTCAGGACCTGCGGCCTCTCCTGCGTGTATCGTAAACGGTACGTCCAATTCTCTGGCGAGAAGGAAAATGTCTGCGAAGTTTTCTGTAGGATAGAGTGCCTCGGCGCCTGCAAGATCAACGCCGGCTACGACCGGAAGGGTTCTTCCCTTGGCGGAAGGTATGAAAACCTTCTTATAAGCCGAATCCGATGGTTCAACGTGCTTATCCTGAGCTTCATGTATGAATTCTGCGGCCAGACGGACGGTCTCCATATTGGCCTCGCGGTTGTCATCGCCTCTCATACAGCAAAGTATGAGTCTGATCTTGGTGTCGTGATCGGCATTAAAATATACAGCCGAATCAGCAGCGGCTTCGATCACCTGCCTCTGCGTAAGACCTTTCTCCAAATGGAGCTGTGGTGCAAATCTGATCTCCACATAATCAACGCCCAGCTCTTCCTCTGCGTGTCCGACTGCTTTTACTGCATCATAGATCGCATCCTCTGTCTGAAGAAGAGCGAGAGGGATGCGGAATTTAGTCAGATATTCATTTAAATCTCTGCAATCCTCGGAAACGGAGAGCTGTGGTTTCAAAATCTCGGTTTTCATAAAAGAATCGCCGGCGTCTTTATATTTCTCAGAGGCTTCTTCAGAAGAAGCGCTGCCGGTGATATCGGAAAGTGACAGGTTTTCCTGCTCTGCAAGGTATTTGACAGTCTCAACAGGAAGTGAACCGTCCAGATGAAGATGTAATTCGCACAAATAATGGTCGTCTATCATATATTTTCTTTATGTGTTCTCCTTTTTTATATATTTCTATTTTGTAATTCTTTTCTCCGGTGTATAAGTATTGCCTGAATCGGATCTATAAAATACTACTTTTTACGCGGATGTTGAAATGAAGTATATCATACTTTGCCGGTATGTAAAATAGTGAACTGTAAAATATGCTAAAAAACCATAGCAGATTATACAAAGTTGACTATGACATTTTAGCAGAATTGTCATGGGCTGATTGTGTGCTTAAAAATAGTTTTTTGTGCAAATTTACTAAAACGACATTTAAATAGAGAGACAAAAACAGCAAAATGATGAAAGCGTTTACATTCTTTTAAATACTTAATGTAAGCGCTTACAAATTGTACTAAAAAAAATACTTTGCAAAGTAACTGCCCTTGTGTATAATGCGCATTAGAACAGTTGAGATGGACAGAACGTGTAGGAAATACACAAGATAACAGTTAATTATCCGGAATAGTTCCGGAGCGTATCACTAGGGATCCGGCACAGGCCGGGAGAGAAAAAAATAAAGGATGGTTTGAGAGATGGAAGAGAGAGAATTTTTTGATGATGGAAGAGAAGAAGTAGGAGAAACAATCAAGCTTAAGGCATCAATGAAGCCAAACACAGAGAAGGCTGATGCAGAAGCTCCGGCAAAGAAGAAGGGCGGCAAGGTTGCAGTATTTGTTGTTGCAGGTTTACTCGCAGTTGGAGGCGGAATCGCAGCAATGAAGTTATCAAAGTCAAATGATAAGAAGGTTCCTGTATCTTCTGTAGACGTAGTTGCAAATGCAACAGTTGTACAGAACGAGGCAGAATTTGATAATACAATCTCAGTTGAGGAAGCTACATCAGAAGCAAATGTAAATTACGCAGTAAAGCTCAGCGATGTTCCTGCAGATAAGCAGAATATCATCAGCTTATACGGTGAGGATGTTTACAAGAAGAACGTTGCATCTGAGTTCAGATCAAGCGAGGAGCTTGTAGATTTCCAGTCAGTAGGAAGCATTTTTCTTACAAAGGGTGAGGAAGCAGAGGGTGACTTCCAGAACAAGCTTTATCAGGTTTACAAGGTAACAGTTAGAAATACATATGTTGACAGCGATGCTGAGTATGATGAAACATCGTCATTCTTCTGGTACATCGGTTTCCAGAACCTTGTTGTTAAGGAAGATGGAACAATCGATATCAACCTCAACAACTACGAATTACCTGTTGGTGAGATCAAGATCAATTCCGGAATCGGCGAGGCATGGTCTTACAAGGGATGGAATTCAGTAGATGAAGTTGCAGCAGGAATCGCTTCAATCAACCCTGGTTATGAAGTAGAGAACCACGTTGATAAGAACGCTGCAAAATAATTAAACAGTCATTTTCGTTCACCACCCCCGAACGTTTAAATGAATATACATAGCAAAAAAACACCGATCGGTTTAATCACCGGTCGGTGTTTTTTTGCTTTTTTCACGCCGTATGATCACTGCGTATGCGATCAGAAGGAAGATATCGGCGCTTATCCATGCGAGGGGATTGGCCATACAGACTGCTGTAAATCCGAAGATATCTACGAGCAAAAAGCCTGATATGCCGCGCGCAAACATTTCAAATACTCCGGCAAGGACTGCAAGGATTGAGTAGCCCATGCCCTGGATAAGGAAACGCACTATATTTACAAGTGCAAGGAAAAGGTACATTGAAGCATTATATTTTAACATCAGATGTGCGTGGGATTTGATAAATGCATCCGGCTCATCCATAAAGAGGAGGGATATCTCGCCTCCCGCAAAGAAGAGGACGAAAAATGCTGCGGCGGAATATATCGCGCCGAACAGGACCATCGCGCCGAGACCTTTGGTTATACGGTCAGGACGGCCCGCTCCGATATTCTGTCCGCCGAAGGTTGCGGCGGTGCTTCCGAGTGCATCGAACGGGCAGGAGAAGAACATCGAGATCTTTCCGGCGGCCGTTACGGAAGCAACGTACATGGAACCGAGACCATTTACGGCTGTCTGAAGCACTACGGCTCCGATAGCTGTTATCGAATACTGAATACCCATCGGGATTCCCTGAAGAAGCAGCCTTTTTACGTGATGCGAGGACAGCTTTGCTTCATCCCTCGTAAGATGGAGGATTTCGAATTTCTTCCTCATATATATAAGGCAGAGGACTCCGGAAACTCCCTGCGAGATGACTGTTGCAACGGCAGGTCCTGCGATGCCCATCGGTTTGACCAGAAGAAGGTCAAGGCCGATATTTAAAAATGACGATATTATAAGAAAATACAGCGGAGTCCTGCTGTCTCCGAGGGAACGGATAATGCTTGAACAAAGGTTGTAAAGCACTATAGTCGGTATTCCGGCGAATATTATAAATATGTATCTGTATGAACCGTCAAATATATCAGCGGGCGTATTCATAAGTCTTAGTATGTCATCGCAGAGGAGACATACCGAAGAAGTTACGACTACGGAAATGATGGCGGAGAGCCAGGCTGCATTTGCAACAAAACGCCGCATATCCTTGTAGTCACCGGCACCGAATCTCTGGGCAACCGGTATGCCGAAGCCGGAACAGATGCCGAGGCACATTCCAACTATCATGAAATTTATAGAGCCGGTCGCGCCGACTGATGCGAGCATGCTCTTGCCCAGATACTTTCCTATTATTATCGTATCGACTACGTTGTAGAACTGCTGAAAAAGGTTCCCGAGCAGCAGGGGGATCGCAAACCTAAGGATGTGCTTTGCCGGCGAGCCGGTGGTCATGTCAATAGTTTTAGCCATAATCAACCTCTTATTTTAATATAGTGTTATTTTTTCGTTATTTATATAGTGTTAATTTTCGTGTTATTTTTTAAAATGTATATTTTAAATCCGTAAAAAGTTGAAGATTTATGCATACAACAGCATCAGGATTTCCCGGGCTGCGGTATCTGTTATAGCGCTTTGAGAGATATAATTATATAACAAATATATCAAAAAATATAAAAAAAACCGAAAATTTATAATTTTACAAGACATTGCAATCTATTTGTGCTAGAATAAATGCTCGAAATTATACTTTCCTGAAGGAGACGTTCGTCGGGACCTTCAGAACACACAAATATGGAGGAAACTGGAAATGAGAAAATTCGAGAAATCCGTAAAGCTCAACAATGTTTGTTATGATATCAGAGGCCCGGTTATGGATGAAGCGAACAGAATGGTCAGAAACGGCGAGACTGTTCTTAAGCTTAATATCGGTAATCCTGCGCCATTTGGCTTCAGAGCACCGGAGGATCTTGTCGCGGCAATGTCCGGAAATCTCACTTCCACTGAGGGATATTCTGATTCAAAGGGCCTTTTCTCAGCCCGTGAGGCGATCATCGAGTATGATAAGAAGAAGGGCATCGAGGGTGTAACGATCGATGATGTTTACACCGGAAATGGCGTCAGCGAGCTTATCACCATGTCAATGCAGGGACTTCTTGATTATGGTGACGAGATACTTGTTCCGGCTCCTGACTATCCGCTTTGGACAGCATCTGTTACTCTTGCAGGAGGAACTGCGGTTCATTATATCTGCGACGAGTCGGCAGATTGGTTCCCTGATATAAATGATATAAAGAGTAAGATCACGCCAAGGACCAAGGGTATAGTTGTCATTAACCCTAACAATCCTACAGGCGCATTATATCCGAAGGAGCTTCTTATGGAGATAGTTAAGCTTGCCGAGGAAAATGATCTTATTATCTTTGCGGATGAAATATATGACAGACTTGTTATGGACGGAGCTGTTCATACTTCGATAGCAAGCCTCACAGACAAATGCCTTTGTCTGACATTTAACGGACTTTCAAAGTCACACCTTATCGCAGGCTACAGAGTTGGCTGGGTATCGCTTTCGGGCGACAAGGCAAATGCAAAGGGCTACATCGAAGGACTTAACCTTCTGTCTTCAATGAGACTTTGTTCAAATGTTCCGGCTCAGTCGCTTATCGCACCGGCGCTTCAGATGAATGCAGAGACAGACAGCATGATCCGTCCGGGCGGAAGAGTTTACGAGCAGAGAGAGTTCATATATAACGCTGTAAATGATATTCCGGGAATGAGCGCAGTCAAGCCGAAGGCGGCATTTTACATCTTCCCGAAGCTTGATATCAAGAAGTTTAATATTAAGGATGATGAGAAGTTTGCGCTGGATATCCTGAGAGAGAAGAAGATACTCTTCACTCACGGAGGCGGCTTCCACTGGGAGGTTCCTGATCATTTCAGAATAGTTTATCTTCCGGAGATCAGCGTTCTTTCAGAGGCAATGACAAAGATGAAGGAATTCCTTGCTGATTACAGACAGGCTGAGTATTAA
>ONVE01000084.1 GCA_900321215.1 uncultured Eubacterium sp.
GTAAGTCCGTCCATCTTCCACGACATAACGCCCGTATGCCCTGTAAGCCAGTCTTTAAGCACCGCAGTATCCTTTGTCTTATCGAGCGAAAGCATCGGTTCAGGGTGTGCTTCCTTCGGAAGGTAGCTTACTACTTCATATCCGACCTTTCTTGTAGGGCTGTTGGCAAGAACTGTACCGGTCTCCTCCTCAAGGCTCTGCAGCTCATCATACAAGGCATCATAAGCAAGATTACTCATGATCTCTCTGTCCTCTGCATAATAAGCCTTCGAAGCCTCATTAAGTATTTCAACAAGTTCTTTTATTCTGTCTATCTTATCTTTCATCTGTTTTCCCTATAAATTATGGCACTATATTTTGCAGCATGCCATCTCATCACACAAATCAGCGTCTCATAAGTGTATCGAAAAGTCCTCTGGCAAAGCTCTGCGTAACCTTACGTCCGAACTTACCCATTTCCTTCTGGCGTCTTTCACGCTCTCTCGCAGCCTCACGTTCTTCTCTTTCGAGCTGCTTCTGATACTCTCTTTCTCTTCTTTCTCTTTCCTTCTGAGCCTCTCTCTCAAGTCTCAGTCTTTCCTTCTCGGCTTCCTTCTCTCTTGCAAGTCTTTCCTTCTCAAGAGCAAGCTTTTCAGCCTCAAGCGCCGCCATCTTCTCCTCAACTTCAGCTCTTCTCTGTAGAAATTCAAATGCAGAATCCCTGTCGAAGAAATCCTTATACTTGAAGTTAAGCCTGTCATTCATTATGGCGAGATTTCTGTCATTATCAGCGATAGCTCCCATCTTGCTCTGCGGCGGAAGTATCTTTGCCTGCTTTACGATCGTAGGAACACCGTCCTCATCAAGCACGGAAATGAGTGCTTCTCCGGTTCCGAGTGCCTGAAGTGCCTCGATAGTATTTATCTCAGGATTCTCCCTGAAGGACTGTGCAGCAGCCTTTATACTCTTCTGCTCTGCCGGTGTATATGCACGAAGAGCATGCTGAACCTTATTTCCAAGCTGTGCAAGAACCGAATCAGGAACATCCTTCGGATTCTGTGTTACAAAATATATTCCAACGCCCTTGGATCTGATAAGCTTTACCATCTGCTCTATCTTCGTAAGAAGTGCCTTTGGTGCATCATCAAAAAGCATATGGGCCTCATCAAAGAAGAATACTATCTTCGGCTTATCCAGATCTCCTGCTTCAGGAAGCATTTCAAAAAGCTCAGATATAAGCCAGAGCATAAATGTCGCATACATGGTCGGCTTCTGCATAAGCTTCTGGCAGTCAAGTATCTGTATCCTTCCACGGCCGTCAAGCTCCGGTATGAACCAGTCCTTGATATCGATAGCCGGCTCGCCGAAGAATATTTCTCCGCCCTCAGCTTCAAGCGCAACTATAGATCTCATAATAGCTGCAAGACTCTGCTTTGCCATATTTCCGTACTTCATACTGTACTCATCAGCCTTCTCGCTGATATGATTCATCATAGCCTTAAGATCCTTCGTATCTATCAGAAGAAGGTTCTCATCATCAGCTATTCTGAAAATGATGGTCATGATGTCTGACTGAGTATCATTTAATCCAAGCACTCTCGAGAGAAGAAGCGGTCCCATTTCGGATACAGTTGTTCTGAGGGCAAGTCCGCTCTCCTGAAATACATCCCAGAAGGTTGCAGGATATGCCTTAAGTGAAAAGCCCTTGTCATTCAGAGAAAGCTTCTCAACACGTTTTGACACATTTTCATTCATCTCGCCTGCTGCGATCATTCCTGCAAGATCACCCTTGGCATCTGCAAGAAATACCGGCACTCCCGCATCACTGAAGGATTCCGCAAGAACCTTAAGCGTGATCGTCTTACCGGTACCTGTTGCTCCCGCAATAAGTCCGTGTCTGTTTGCCATTGATGGATAGATATAAATATCCTCGTCCCCTGATCTTCCGATTAAAATCTTATTGTCGTAATACATTACCTTCCTCCTGTACTATACGTCTAAGTTCTTTCTCCTCTTCATCCGTAAGCCTTCTGTACTCCCCCGGCTTAAGATCTCCAAGTGAGATATTTATCTCCCTGATCCTCTTTAA
>ONVE01000193.1 GCA_900321215.1 uncultured Eubacterium sp.
AAATAGTATGTCAGATCTTCGGCAATCTCGCTGGTTACGAGAGGAACCTGGCCGACGTAAGGCTCCTTGAGGCCTGCGTCCTTGATGACGAGGAGCATGCCGTCGCCGATTGCGTCGCCAACGTTGAGATGACCTTCAAGATTTGGAGGAAGGTCAACTATTGGATTATAAATGATGCCTTTAACATTCGAAGCTGAGTCGGCTGTTACTGTAAGTCCCTTGGCAGGCCCGTTTCCCTGAATCCTGAGAGTCAGAACGTCGGATTCATTTTTAGACATCGAACCCATCATAGCGCCGGCGGTCAGAAGTCTGCCCAGAGCGGCGGTGCAGATCGGGCTGGTCTTATGGATCTCTCTGGCAGTTTCAGCCATTTCTTTTGTGAAGGCGGCAAAGAAACGCACCTGATTGCCCATTGCCATACCTTTAATTATGCAGTCTTTTATTTTATTATCATTTGTACTCATGATCATTAAACTCCTGTTTTATTTTCTTGTTTGCCTTTCTCGCATGCGATCACGCAGATCTATTTGCCTTTCTCGCGTGTGATCACGTAGATCCTCTCGGACATTTCGGTGGACGGCTCGTCCGTGAAGGCTTCAAAGTCCGCTACGAATTCCATTCCGGACTTTTCAATCAGCTCCTTTATCTCAGTGAGAGTGTAGGCACGCTGCAAATGAAGTTCGCTGTATTTCCTGAATAAGTTGTCGTCTTCTACATTTTTATCTGATGCGTCACCACTGTTTGAATCATTACCATCTGAATCGGAAATGCATCCTTCCCTGATAAAAAGCGACAGCGCAAGTTCATTTATCCTGCTTTCTTCGTCAAAATAGTTGTCCCAGATAAAACTGAGATCTTCTCTGTCCTCAGCAATCGTGCTGTCAGCGACAACGTCTCTGTAATAGTGCAGAGTATTAAAATCAAAGATAAAAAGTCCGTGCGGATCGAGATAGTTATTCACAAGCTTGAAAACGGTGAGAAGGTCATCCGGCTTGGTGATGTAGTTGATGGAATCACACAGTGAAATGACGGCTTTTACGGTTCCGTAAAGCTCGAATTCCCGCATGTCCTGGCAGAGATAGAGCGACTGGCTGTTTGCCTCGGCCTTCTTCTCCTGAGCGATATCGAGCATTTCAGGCGAATTATCGATGCCTATCATATCATAGCCGGCGGCAGAAAGTCGTTCGGTGATATTTCCGGTTCCGCAGCCAAGCTCGGCCACGAGCCCGTCGTTTATATCATTTTTCTTCAATATGCTGATAAGATATTCTGTCCAGTCGTCATATGGAATGTTGTCCATCAGACTGTCATAAACCAGCGCAAATTTAGAATATGTATTTTCCATTATTTCTCCAAAATGTAGTATTTTAGCGTTCGCCTCCGAGTATAGCAAATATCCGTGTTTTTTACAATTATGTCATTCAAAATTCTCCAATTTGTTTCTTAAAAATGATTGCACTTATGCGTATTTTAAAATAAAATATAAGAGTGGGACAAACAAAAAACAGGTAACGTGAGTGTTGGCAGGAACTGTGCCGGGGCAGCGAGTATATTGATTCATTATTTAGGGTGCGAATCGATATAATAGCTTTGCGGCGGCATGATCGAAGGAGGTGGTTACATGAACGTTTATACAACTGACAAGATCAGAAATGTTGTTTTGCTGGGGCATGGGGGCTCGGGCAAGACGTCTCTCGCGGAGGCTATGTGTTATCTTGCGGGAATGACCAAGCGTATGGGCAGTATTGAAAACGGCAATACGATCAGTGATTACGACAAGGAAGAGATCAAGAGAAAGATCTCGATAAAGACATCGCTGATACCAATACCGTGGGGCGAGAATAAGGTAAATATCCTTGATACTCCGGGCTTCCGTGATTTTATCGGAGAGACCGAGGAGGCGGTTGCGGTCGCAGATGCTGCGGTAATAGTTGTTTCAGGTAAAAATGGTATCGAGAGCGGTACCAAAAGTGCGTGGGAGCTTTGCGAGAAGAGAAAGCTTCCGAGAATTGTATTCGTAACAGAAATGGATGACGACAAGGCTTCCTTCAGACAGATCGTTCAGGATCTTCAGGAGCTGTACGGTAAGAGGATCGCTCCATTTCATCTTCCGATTCGTGAAAATGAACAGTTTGTGGGCTATGTAAATGTTATCCAGCAGAAGGCAAAGCGCTGGAATGATAAGGGTACGGTGGATAAATTTGATGTGCCGGATTATTCTTATCAGAATCTCGGCATATGCCGTGATGCGCTGCTTGAAGCGGTTGCAGAGACCAGTGAGGAATATATGGAGCGTTTCTTTGAGGGTGATGAATTCTCAGAGGATGAGATAAGACAGGCGCTCAGAGTGGGAGTATGTGACGGCTCGGTTGTTCCTGTAATGATGGGCTCGAACACTCTTGCAAGAGGTATGTACACACTCCTGGCGGATATCGTGAAATATTTCCCTAGCCCGGACAAATGTAAATGTGCCGGAATCAATACGTCGAACAACGAGGTATTTGAGGCGGACTATAACTTCGCCAAGGCAAAGTCGGCGTACATTTTTAAGACTATCGCCGATCCGTATATCGGAAAGTATTCGCTTATCAAGGTTAATTCCGGAGTTATCAAGCCGGATGACATTTTATATAATTATCACCGTGATATGGATGAAAAGCTGGGCAAGCTTTACACCATTTGCGGCAATAAAGCCGAGGAGGTAAAGGAGCTTCATGCAGGTGATATCGGAGCTCTTGCAAAGCTTTCTGTGAGCCTTACAACGGACTCTCTGTCAACCAGAAAGAATCCGATAACCTATATCAGAACTGCGGTTTCAAAGCCGTATGTTTACAGGCAGTATAAGGCTAAGAAGAAGGGCGATGAGGACAAGATCTCGCAGGCTCTTTCAAAGCTTCTTATGGAGGATCTTACGCTTAAGATAGTAAATGACAGCGACAATGCGCAGACTCTCATTTACGGTATAAGTGCGCAGCATCTGGAGGTTGTTCAGAGTATACTTCTTGAGAAGTATAAGGTTGATATAGAGCTCCAGAGACCGCGTATAGCCTTTAAGGAAACTATCCGTAAGAAGGCGGACACGGAATATAAATACAAGAAACAGTCCGGTGGACACGGTCAGTACGGACATGTTAAGATAATCATCGAGCCATCGGGCGATATGGAGCAGCCGTATGTCTTTGAGCAGACGGTTGTAGGCGGTGCAGTTCCGAAGAACTATTTCCCTGCGGTAGAGAAGGGAATCTCAGAGTCAGTAAAATGCGGACCGCTTGCAAAATATCCGGTTACAGGAGTAAAGGTTACTCTCTATGATGGAAGCTATCATACGGTAGATTCTTCGGAGCTTGCTTTCAAGGTTGCCTCGGAGCAGGCGTTTAAGAAGGGCTTTATGGAGGCTTCTCCTGTACTTCTTGAGCCGGTTGCATCTCTTAGGGTTGTGGTTCCGGATCAGTATACCGGTGATGTCATGGGCGACCTCAATAAGAGGCGTGCAAGGGTTCTGGGTATGAATCCTGTGGAAAATGGTTTCCACGAGGTTATGGCCGACATACCATATCTCGAGCTTTATGAATATGACACGAGATTATATTCAATGACGAGAGGAAGCGGAAGCTTCTCATATGAATTTGCAAGATATGAAGAGGCTCCTGAAGATATAGCTGCAAAAGAAATAAGTGCAGCAGCAGAGTAAAATGCGGTGCTGAAATGAAAAAATATTGTATTTTTTAAGATTTCTTAGAATAAAAATCTTAAATCTGTTGGACATTTGTTGGACAATGGGTTGTAGAATACAAGAGTATTTCAAGAATGCAAGGGGATCATTTGTGGGTTTGTATTAGCAGATGAAAGCGGATAGTGCCGTATCGGTATCATTTTGGGATTCCGATAAGGCGCTATTTTGCTTTTATGGGAACGGAGTTTTTTATGAGTTATTATGAGCAGATAATGGTTGCTCTCACGGTTACAATGATACTTCAGCTTGGCGGAATGCTTTTTTCTGTCTTTTCTGACAGATATATTGATAAAGAGCAGAAGAAGCTGCTGGTCACGGTTATACTGGTAGCTTTAAGTATTGTTATCCAGAATGTTGCTTCGGATTACAGTGATAAGGTTTTGCACAACAGAGTTCTGAGATTATGGCTGGATATTTACGGCTATTCGGCCAGACCGATAATGCTGGTGCTCTTTATCAAGCTGCTTGATACCGGAAAGAAGCTGACAGGGATCATGATACTTGTTGCCATAAATGCAGCAATCCATCTGACGGCGCTTTTCTCGGATATATGCTTTACTATTGATGAAGAAAATATCTTC
>ONVE01000194.1 GCA_900321215.1 uncultured Eubacterium sp.
AATGTCAATCTCATCCTTCTCGACGAGATGAATATCGCGAGAATTGAGTACTATTTCGCAGAGATGCTTTCAATCCTTGAAATGCCTAACTCTGACGAGTGGGAGCTGGACCTTGTTCCTTCAGTATGGAGCTCGGATCCTGAGAGGCTTGATCATGGTAAGCTTCGTATTCCGCAGAATATCTGGTACATCGGAACAGCTAACAACGATGATTCCACATATGCTATCTCAGATAAGGTTTACGACCGTGCTCAGCCAATCAACCTTGATGCGAAGGGACTTGCATTTAATGCAGATGATACACCTCCGCTTTCACTCAGCTTCACACATCTTAATCAGCTCTTTAAGGATGCGATAGATAAATATCCTGTATCACAGGAGAATATGAAGAAGATACATCAGCTTGACCTCTGGGTTATCGACAAGCTCCGTGTAGCGTTTGGTAACCGTATCATCAAGCAGATGAGTATGTTCGTACCTGTATATGTTGCCTGCGGCGGTGAAGAACTTGACGGTATTGATTACGTTCTTGCAACCAAGATCTTCCGTAAGTTTGAATCACTCAACCTGGCAATGCTGAGAGACGAATTAAAAGAGCTTGTTGTATATATCAATAAGTCATTTGGTAAGAATAAAATGAATGAATCTGTAGCTTATCTTGAAAGACTGCAGAAGCTTTTCTAATATTTAGACACTTGCAGCAGCTCCGGATCATTGATCCGGGGTTGCAGAATTATTAAGAGTAATCGGAGAGGAAACTGTATTGAACGAGAAGTACGGGGTATGGTATCAGGAACTAAAGAACGCCCTCGGTACGATGCAGGAAAATGATATCTATGAAGATATGAATAAGGTTGTAGGTTCCGGCCGTTCCAACATTTCCTTAAACCGGAAGCTTATGGAGAAGAGTATCGATGTTTCATGGGTTGAAGCTATCGAGAACGGACTTATTCATGTAGATAATGTTATCAGAAGGCCTAGTCGTACCATTGTTGACGTGGAAGAGATAGTGCCTATCGCGCTTTCCAGGAAAGTTACCGTCGAATCGGTAAAGCATCTTGCCCAGCATACTGATCTTATTCAAAGTATAGACAAGAAGACCGGAAAGATCACCCCTTCAAAATTATTAAATGTGCATAAAGAAGAAAGTCTGGAAACCTATGAGAACAGATTCGTAAATACTCTCATAGACAGACTTTATATCTTCATCATGACCAGGTATGAAAAGCTTGCCGAGGTTGAGAAGGATGAAGAGGTATATACCATGGAAATGGAGAATGAAATGGACGACAGCCGGGGCAACCAGCTGAGTTTCAAGATCTCCATTGACTCAAGGAAAAGCCTTGAAGCTACGAATGACAGTGGTTATACCATCTGGCAGCGAGTTGAGAAGCTTAAGAAGACCATTGAAGGCTATAAGGGTTCAGAGCTTTGTATGACGCTTGGCAACAACTTTGTCCAGCCGCCTATCATGAGGACCAACGCCATCATGAAAAATGTCGATCTTAAAGCGTGCCTCATGCTCTGGCAGTATATTCTCAGCTATGACAAGGTTGGATACGAGATTAATATAGAAGATACCGCTCTCAGGCCTGAAAAGGATTATATGAGCGATCTTGTAGATATGATCACCTGTGATATGCTCCTTTTCAAGTCTTATACAGAAAAGGGCGGCGAGAAATACATACCTATAGGTAAGAAAAAATTCAAGAGTGTTCAGCCGAAGGTTGTAAAACGTTATAAGGCAGAGGTTCTCTCGGGCCATTATGGTGTACATACCGATGGTGCAGTCGGATATATCGAAGCTGAAGGACCTCTTGTATATGTAAATAATGATCTTCCTGATGATATCGACGGTATCTTCAATGAGATAGATAATGCCATAAATATTGAAAGAAACTTCTTCGCCGAGAGAGAGAGAAGACATCTCGAGGAGCTTGCCATCCAGGAGGAGGCAGAGAGAAGGAAGAGAGAAAGAGAAGAACGTCTTGCAGAGAAGAGACGTATCGAAACGCTTAAGCTTGAAGAACGTGAGCGTATCAGACGCGAGAAGGAAGAGGAAGAAAAAAGAGTTCAGGAAATGCTCGAACGTCGCCGTGCCGAGATTGAGGCTGAGGAACGTGAGAGACAGAGGATCGCTGCTGAGCGTCAGGCTCAGAAGGAAGAGGAAAGACGTCTTGCTGAAGAGGCTGCCAGAGAAGAAGCTGAGAGAAGGAAGCATGAAGAAGAGAAGAAATCTATCAGAGCTGATTTCGGTGAGGCAGAAGGCGTTGATACTGCAGTATTTGACAGGAAGAAGGAAGAACGTGACAGAACGAATGCTTCCGGAACTGTAACTCAGGAAGACCTTGAGCAGGCTACGGAAATGATCCAGGAGCAGGCTGAACAGAGAGCTGTTGCTGAAGAATATGATAACGGCGAGGAGAAACAGGAAGAAACTGCTACTGCAGAGGCTCAGATGGAGGATCCAAGAGAAGTTGCCGTCAGGATTAAGCTTGAGCAGCAGAAGAAGGAGAAGGAACTCCGTGAGAAGGAGAGAGCTCTTCGGCTTAAGGCTAAGCGTAAGGAATATGAGGAAAAGCCTTTCGATGAGATCAGAAAGGCATATTCCAAGAATCCTATATATGCAATTCCGAGATTCTTCAGATGGCTGCTGTTTGTACTCTTTGGTATCATTCCGAAGGATACAGACAATCCGGATCAGCAGAGAATACTTGCAGAGAGAGCGGAAGCAGCAAGGAGAGAGGAATACGAGAAGACAGAGAGGGAGAAATTCGATGCATACTACAAAAAATATGCAACCAATTTCCCTTACAATATAAAACGTTTCTTTGCAGACCAAAAGTTCAAACGGAAACGTAGGAAAGCGGCTAAGAATAAGCCGAAGCCTGTATTTAATCCTCCAAAGCGTACCGCAGAGGAGACCAGGGCTATTGAAATGCAGATGAGAAGTCTTTACAAGGAGTACCATGTTGGTATGATCGCAAGATTCAGAAGATATCTGCATGACAGAAAGATAGAAAGCGAAAGCGCGTGACGTAAAGTGAAAAATGGTAAAAGTATAGTAAGAAGGATCATATCAGCACTTGAATGGATACTCCTGATACTGAGTATGGCATTTCTTATCAATATATTTGTAGTAACTTCCAAGGGTAAAGCAGTAAAGCTTTTCGGAAACAGCCTGCTGCATGTTATCACAGGAAGTATGGAACCAACGATCTCCGTTGAAGACTACATATTAGTCAAAGAGACGGATGTAAATACCCTGGAAACAGGAGATATAATAGCATTTTACAGCAGTGATCCTACTATCAAGGGTATGATTGTTATCCATAGAATCATTGATATCAATGAAGATGGAACATTCAAAACCATGGGAGATGCGAATCCGGTGCCGGATGATTACCCGGTGGAGGCATCAAGTATAGTAGGAAAATATGAGAGAAGATCATGGCTCTTCAACTGGATGGCTTCCTTCATGGAACCGAAGAAGCTGCTTCTGCTTCTGGCGGTTGTGCCGATCTTCCTGCTCTCTATCTATGAGGCAGGAACTCTGACCAAGCTTATCCGTAAGCAGGTTAAGGAAGAGAACGCTTCCAAAGATGGCGCAGATGGAGAAGATGAGAGTTCAGCTCCGGATGGTGAAACCCGCGAAGAGAAGATAGAGAGACTGAAGAGAGAGGCTGTTGAAGAGTATCTTAAAAAGCAGACGGCAGAGAATGGAGATGCTGAAATTGAAAATCCTGAAACAGAAGCAGGCGGTTCAGATGGTAAAAATTCTGAGAATACTGCGAGGGTTTCTACATCAACAGTGATCGAACTTTTTGCGGATGAAGAAGAAGAGGTGATGCCTCATGAGCAAGATTAAGAAGAAGGCTACGGCTGATCAATTAGTAAATTATACATACAGAGACAGCGGTCAGGAATACATCATGAAGAAGAAAATGATCCGTGCGATCATTTTAATGATACTTTCTCTGATAGCACTTGTGGTATTCATCGCTTTATATCTTGCGGAAAGCTACAAGATTCAGGAGACCTACCGTAAGCAGTACAAAAAGCATCTGACAACGCTGAATAACGATATAGAGAATTATCTGAATGCCGACGGTGATCTGGAATTCAGATACAGGCTGCTTATTTCAGATATTTCCGGTGCGAATTCATTTGCATTTCTGATTAATGATTTTGTAGATGAGCAGAAGACGATCAACGGACTGTTTACTGTATTCTTAAAATACCCGGAGCAGACGAGAGAAAGGCTGTCGGAGGTAAAGGAAGCTCTTGATGATATCCTTGCAAATCTTGACAAGGGTTACGATAAGATAGATGAGTTTATCGAATCAATAAATTTGAAGGGGTACTAAGAAAAAGCAGTGATGCATTTATCTTGGTGAAAGGAAAAGTGTATGAGTAGAAAAAGCAAGTTAAAAAAAGAAATAAAAACCTGCCAGAAAACTATCGTCGAGATAGAGAGAAGGCGTGCAAGATCACAGTCCGCACTTGTTCAGGCCATCCTTCTTCAGGAAGAGCCAAGTGAGGCCGATGTTGAGTGGTTCAACAAATATACCGGAGAGATCACTGCCTGCCGTAATCACATGCTGGAAATGAAAAAAGAGCTCGAATCTCTGTAAAATCTGTGAGTAATCTGCGTGTATTTAGTATGATTTCGTGCGTGCGTTGTGTGAATTTACATAATATGGTGATTGACAAAATGCACAAAAACTGTAGTACAATATAGTGATAATCACGGTGACTAAAATGGGCGATTATACATGTTGCACAACTGCATTTGTGAATATTTAACAATGCAATTCTTAAAAATTCACAGAATGTTCACAAAATAGCGAAAAAATACTTGATAAAAGTGTGAATAATCATTATAATATAATTAATCAATTTGATTATTCTTTTATGTGAGAGAACTATTAAAAAACAAAGGGTTAGGAGGAATTGCTTATGAGAAAAGATAAGAAAAAACAAAAAACAAGTAAGAAGATAGTTGCTGCATTTGCAATGTTTGCATTATCAGCATCTATGCTCGGAACCGCAACATATGCTTGGTTCACGATGAATAAGGAAGTTCAGGTTAATGGTCTTGCAATGCGAACTAAGGTTGGCAGCAACCTTTTGATTTGCTCTGACAATGTTGAGGCAAACTATTCGTCAAGCAGACTTATTCAGGGACGCAAGGCTTTACTTGAGCCTGTATCCTCTGTTTCAGGAAAAACTGGATCCTTCTTCTATACGACGGATGCAGCTGCGGATGGTCACAAAATA
>ONVE01000195.1 GCA_900321215.1 uncultured Eubacterium sp.
ATATGTGGCGGCTGCTAAAAAATGGTCGCGTCACCGCGCGAACGGAGTTAGCGCGGTTGCATATGTGGCGGCTGCTAAAAAATGGTCGCGTCACCGCGCGAACGGAGTTAGCGCGGTTGCATATGTGGTGGCTGCTAAAAAATGGCCGCATCACCGCGCGAACAGTGTAAACATTAGATTTTATATGAGGAAATAAATGAAAGAAGTGCATATCGGAGGTCAGGCCGTTCTCGAGGGAATCATGATGAAGGGACCTGATAGCTATGCATTATCAGTTAGAAAGCCTGATAATGAGATAGAAGTATCTGTAACTAAATATAATTCATTCGGAAATAAGTCTCCGCTTTTTCGTATTCCTGTAATTCGCGGGATCGTTAATTTTATCGAGTCCCTTTATATTGGAGTAGGTACCCTCATGAAGTCTGCGGAATATGATGATTCTGAGGATGAAGATGAGGTCAGATGGTTTGAGGAAAAGCAGAAGAAGGCGGATGCGCTTAGAGCTGAGGGTAAGAACGATCAGGCCGAGAAGATAGAGAAAAAGATCGAGAAGCGTAAGGAACAGAATGCTAAAGATAAAGAGAAGGAAGGCAGCAAGGGTTACCTTGTGTTTACGCTTGTCATTTCTCTTGCTTTTGCAATCGGAGTGTTCATGCTGCTTCCGACATTTATCGCAGGACTGCTGTATAAGGTAACTGACAGCAGTATTCTGGTTAATCTTGCGGAAGGAATCTTAAGACTTGCAATATTTATCGGATATGTCTGGGCAATCTCCAAGATGAAGGAGATCAACAGAACTTATATGTATCACGGTGCAGAGCATAAGACCATAAATTGTATGGAGGCAGGCGATGAGCTTACTCCTGAAAATGTAATGAAGCATACCAGATTCCACAGAAGATGCGGAACAAGCTTCCTGTTCCTGGTAATGTTTATCAGTATCATTTTATTCATGTTTATCAAGACAAAGCTGCTCTGGCTGAGGGTACTTTCAAGACTGCTTCTGATACCTGTGATCGCAGGACTTTCATACGAAGTCATAAGATATGCAGGTTCACATGAGAATAAATTTGCTTACGCACTGAGTAAGCCGGGCTTCTGGGTTCAGAGGCTTACCACCAGAGAGCCGGAGATTGAAATGTGCGAGGTCGCTATCAAGTCCGTTGAGGCTGTTATCGACTGGCATGAATATGTTGAATGCGTGAGAAATCATTCATTTGAGAAATGAAATAGTATTAATGACAAGTGACATATAATCATTTATAAAAATTATAGAGAGATTATACATGAAAATATACGAATTACAGCGTGAAGGAACTGAGATCCTTAAGGCTGCGGGTATCGATAATCCTGAATATGACAGTAAAGCGCTTCTGAAGCACGTTTTCGGACTTTCCGAGACCGGACTTATACTTGAGAAGGTAAAGGAAGCTGACGAAGAGCTTTCCGGAAGATATCTGGAATATATCAGAAAAAGGTCGGAGCATTATCCGCTTCAGTATATAACTCATTCGGCAGGCTTTATGGATTATGATTTTTATGTGGCTGAGGGAGTTCTTATACCAAGGCAGGATACTGAGATACTTGTAGAAAATGCCTTAAAACAGCTTGAAAAGGACCATAAGGACAGTTCTGTAAGGCTTCTTGATATCTGCACGGGCTCGGGCTGTATCGGGCTCAGCTGTTACCTTTCGAGAAAAACTATGGGAGTAACGGATGATGTTACTCTTGGAGATATCTCAGAAGATGCGCTGCGTATCGCAGGCGAAAATGCCAGAAAACTTTCTGCGGATGTATCAATCGTAAGATCGGACATTTTCGAGGCATTTAAAGGACAAAAGGACAGATTTGACATGATAGTCAGCAATCCTCCGTATATCAGGACAGATGTGATACCGACTCTGATGCCGGAGGTAAGAGAGCACGAGCCGTACATTGCCCTCTGCGGAGAGGATGATGGGCTGACATTTTACAGAAGGATAATCAGCGAAGCGCCGCTTATCATGAAGACCGGCGGATGGCTGTTTGTAGAGATAGGATATGATCAATATGAAGACACGAGGAAACTTTTTGTAGATAACGGATTCGATAATATAAGGCTGTTTAAAGACTATGCAGGACTCGACAGAGTTGTGTGCGGACAGCTTACAAAAGCCTTATGAAAAAGGTAAGGATCATGGGTGTTCATAGCCTTGCAGGATGTTTGAAGAAAAATTATTTGTTATTTGATAGGAGATTATAAAATGTTTGATAAATTAGAAGAACTTGTAGAAAAGTATAATGAGATCATGAAGGCTCTCTCGGATCCTGATGTAGTAAATGATCAGGATAGATACAGAAAGCTTATGAAGGACCAGAGTGACATCGCTCCGGTTGTAGAAAAATATAATGAGTACAAGCAGGCTAAGCAGGACGTTGCAGACAGCCTCGAGATAATTGATATGGAATCAGATGAGGAAATGAAGGAGATGGCCAGAGAGGAGCTTTCAGAGGCGAAGAAGCACGTTGAGAGCTGCGAGCAGGAGCTTAAGATACTTCTTCTTCCTAAGGACCCTAATGATGACAAGAACGTTGTTGTCGAGATCAGAGCAGGTGCAGGTGGTGATGAGGCTGCCCTCTTCGCAGGAGAGCTTTTCAGAATGTATCAGCATTACGCAGAGAGCCACAGATGGAAGATCGAGGTTATCGACAGCAATGAGAACGGTATCGGCGGATTTAAGGAAATAATCTTTAACATTCTCGGTAAGGGCGCTTATTCAAAGCTTAAGTACGAAAGCGGCGTTCACCGTGTACAGAGAGTACCTGAGACAGAATCAGGCGGACGTATCCATACATCTACAGCAACAGTAGCTATCATGCCTGAGGCAGAAGAGGTTGACGTTGTTATCGATGAGAAGGATATCAGAATCGATGTAATGCGTGCTTCCGGAAATGGTGGTCAGTGCGTAAATACAACAGACTCTGCTGTAAGACTTACACATATTCCTACAGGAATCGTTATTTACAGCCAGACAGAGAAGTCACAGATCCAGAACAGAGCTAAGGCATTTGCACTCCTTCGTACAAAGCTCTACGATATAGAGCAGCAGAAGGCTCACGATGCAGAGGCTGAGGCAAGAAGAAGCCAGATCGGTACAGGTGACCGTTCAGAGAAGATCAGAACATACAACTTCCCTCAGGGACGTGTTACAGATCACAGAATCAAACTTACACTTTACAGACTTGAGGAGATCCTTAACGGAGATATCCAGGAGATCATCGACAGCCTTATCGCTGCAGATCAGGCAGCTCGTCTCGGAAATATGGAAGAGGCATAATATAGTCTGTATCAGTAAATGAAATACATAAAAATTAACTTAACAACAGTATTGTCAACCTTTAATAATTTATAGGTTGACAATACTGTTGTTTTGCTTTATTATACACACTCAGGAGGATTGAAAGATCCTAAAAGCATTAATGCATCTGCATCAAAATAATGGGAGAGACAAAAATGAAAAGTTCAACGTTACTGATCGTTCTTCTGGTTATCTATCTGATAGGTCTTGTTGTAATAGGCTTTATGGACATCAGAAGATCAAAAAGCTTCAGTGACTTCGCAGTTGCAGGAAAAAAACAGGCGTCATTTGTGGTTATAATGTCGCTGCTTGCAACCGTCATTGGAGCGTCAACCACCATGGGACTCACGGATACTGTATTTAATATCGGATTTCCGGGAATCTGGTGGCTTGCATTTGGAGCGATAGGATTGATACTCCAGTCGCTTTTTATCTCGAAGAAAGTAAGAGAAATGAATTCTGATACGCTGCCTCATGCGGCGGGCATGATGCTGGGAAGACCGGCAGAGCTCATCATTTCACTTATAATCGTTGTATCATGGGTAGGAGTTATCGCTGGTCAGTTTGTTGCGATGAATGGTCTGATAACATTTATCACAGGAAAGAACAGCAAGACGGTCTTCGTAATTGTTATTGCGGCAGTCATACTTTATATAACCATTGGCGGTCAGCTTTCGGTTGTTAAGACTGATGTGATACAGTTCCTGATAATTATCTTTGGTATACTTACATGCTTTGTTTATCTGTACTTTTTTAAGGAGGGCGAAACGGGGGTAAGCAGTAGAGATTTCGAACTTATAAATGATAATTACAGACCGATAAATCTTGTCACTCAGTTTTTCATAATCGGTGGTGTGTATTTCCTCGGACCGGATATCATGTCAAGAAACCTGATATCTAAGAATTCAAAGACAGCAAGGAGATCGGCGATGCTTTCAGGAGTATTCCTTCTGGCGTATTCTGTAATACTTGTTTTGATCGGCGTCTGGGCCAGGAGGAATATTTCCGCAGAAGAACTTAATGGAATGAATACACTGCTTTATGTAATAAGTGAGAAGATCCCTTCATGGGTAGGCGCAGTTCTGTCGCTTGGTCTTGTATCGGCAATGATCTCAACGATAGATACCTGCATCATCAATTCTTCAACTATCTTCGTAAAGGATATACTGAAGAAGGACAGCGTAGGGCTTGTCAGGATAGCGGTTGTTGTAAATGGAGCCCTTGCACTTATCTTTGCTCTTTCAGACAGCGGAGACATCATAAAGATGCTCAGTAATGCGTATTCTGTATATACGCCGGGAGTTATCTTCCCGCTGCTGGTAGCAATACTCGCATATAAAAAGAAGAGCATAAATGTAGTCATCTGGGTTGCTTCGGTTTTAGCGGGCGGCGTGTTCGGCTTTACAGGAGCTTACTTCTCAGAATTCATAAAGGATCTTCATCTTCCGGAATTTATATCAAATAATCTTTCGCTCGTAGGAATGGGTATCTCGCTTATCGGAGCAGTGATATCTGTACTTGCAGGCGGCAAGAGTAAATTCGAAGAGAAGGAATAAGAGGTTCCACAAATTTAAATAGAAACGCAAAACGGTTGTTTCAGGATATTTTGAAACAACCGTTTTGTCATATTAATAAAATCTATTGTAATTTAGAAAAATCATAATTGCCGAATACCTTGTCGATATCATTTACGATAGAACCATCGATCTCGCCTTTTTCAACAGCGATCTTCATGATGTGAATGATCTTATCATGAGGGTAGGCCTCCTTGTAGATTCTTTCCTCAGCAAGTGCCTGATATATATCGCAGCAGGTCATGAGGCGTTCCTCGTGGGAGAGAACATCGCCGGTAAGGTGGAATGGATAACCGGTACCGTTGAGCTTCTCGTGATGGTGCGAAGCCCATACCATGATATCCTTCATACCCTTGATATTGTTAAGTATGCTGGAAGTATAGTAAGCGTGGCTCTTCATTTTTTCAAACTCAGCTTCGCTGAGGCGGTCAGGCTTATCGAGGATATCGATTGAAATCATGAGCTTTCCGATGTCATGAAGGGCGCCGGCAAGATAATACTTTGAAACCTTATCAGCCGGGAACTCATAATATTCAGCCATGATCTTTGCCTTCTGGGCAACACCGATTGAATGTCTGCAGTTGTAATGTGATTTGAAATCAACTATACGCGCAAGAAGAGTAGCGAGGTTATCAACTTCTGTATATGAATATTCATCATTGTGCTTCTTGATAGAGCCTCTTAAGAATGCGTCAATATTGGTCGGTGCAAGATAAGTCAGCATTTTTGGCTTGAATGCTTTAAGAAATGCAGCCGATACCTCAACGGAGAAGAGTCTTCCGGAATTATTTCTGACATAATTGCAGATCTCTGTATAGTTCTCCTTGGTGATAGTAGTAAGATCACAGTGAGTGTCAACGCTGTTGGCAAGATGTATGATCTGAGCCTTGATAGGCGTATTCTCATAATGTCTGCCGAACGGACCTGAACCGTCGGAATTTTCATTATGGAGAAGGATTACATCTCTGTTATTTGTCCTGAATGGAAGAAGGCTTGTGTTCTTCTCACCGATGGTAGCGCATCTGATGTTGTAGTCTTCATCACTGTAGCCGATACCATTGTTGTAGAGCTTGTACTGGTTTTCTTCCTGGATAACTTCTGTAAGGGCATTATCATGAAGAACAGCATAAGCAGCAAGGTCAATGAGCTTATTATCATCAAGCCCCAGCGCCTTGCCCATAACAATAGAAAGAGCCGCAATACGTTTACTGTGTCCGACGGTAACAACAACATTTCTGTGGTCCTTGTAGCTGAATCTTACATTGTCAGCACGAAGGATACTTGTTTCACCGATAACGCTTATACCGTTGTTGCGGATCCTTTCATAATATTCTGCCTCTGTTGCATCAAGTGCAAAGGAAACAGAATACAATATCTCGTTAAGATTGATCTTCATAAATTACACATCCTTACTGAAAAATCACCGACATATCGTAAAGTAAAAAAGATATATCGGCATTTCCCTAAATAAAATAATACAATATCAAATGGAAACTGTAAAGAAGTTAAATAAAAATGAATACATTAATTATTAGTGATTTTTACACATACTTTTAATGATGACGGTTGAATAATTGGCGGTTTTGGTATAAAATCAGAAATGTGTTGGGAAGCATTTTAATAATATTTTTTTCTGAGGGGTGGAGCCTATGAAGAAAATAGTTTTTCTGGAACAGATCGATACTTTTGAAACAAGTGAATTAAAGAATACCCTGTCTTCAAGATATGAGATTGTAACAGCAGAAAATGCAGACAAAGCTATCTCTCTCCTGGATGAACTGACGAATGATATAGCGCTTGTTCTTATCTATAAGCCATCCATGATGGACAGGATAAATGTCCTCATCGAATACATGGAACAGTATAATACTATAATCTTTGCAGTCCCTGCAATTATAATTACAAGTAAAGAAACTATAGAGAAAGACATGGATTACCTGAAGGATCCTGTGATCGATGTCATAAGTTTATATACTCCTGAGAAGATACTTTTCAACAGGCTCGAGCGTTCTATCCAGATCATTAATTCTGCTTCATTTCAGGAGTTTGCAGATATGCTGAGGGTTCTTCCTTCGCTTATCTATCTGAAGGATGGCAGAGGCAAGTATGTTTTCTGTTCGCAGTATTGGCATCATCTGGATCATTATGATGATCCGGACTGGACTATCCAGGGTAAGACTGATATGGAGATCAGAAAGGATATTGAAAATGCAAAACGTGCATACGAATCCGATCTTCAGGTTATCAAGGATGGAAAAGGCAAATCATATATCATAGAGGAAAATGAAGATGGACAGCATGAATATCTTCAGATCATCAAGGAGCCGTTAAAATATGCAGACGGCAGGATCAGAGGTATCATTGCGCTTATCAATAATGTCACCGAGCAGGAGGAAATGAAAAGAAAGCTTGAGAAGCTCAGCTATACGGATGAGCTGACCGGTGTTCACAACAGGGCGTTTTTTGAGGAATATATCGCACTGATCAGTGAAGAAGGCTATCCTATGGGCATCATTTCCGCAGACTGCGACAATCTGAAATTCATAAATGACAATTACGGACATATGGTCGGTGACGAGTACATCCGAATGGCTGTTACATTTATGAAGAGTATCATTCCTGAGAGTTCAGTAATCTGCAGGACCGGTGGCGATGAATTCATCATATTCCTTCCGGGAGTCGGAAGAGATTCTGTTGAAAGATATGTAAATATCCTCAACAGTATGGATAATGTATTCCAGGTAATGGGCAGAAATGTAGAGGTTTCCTTCGGATTCTCCGTTATCGAAGGTCCGGGAGAAAATGTACGTGAACATATCATCGAGTCCGATGAAGAAATGTATAAATGTAAGAACGGTAAAAAAAGAATCAAAGAGAAAACAGAAGAGTTAAGGAGAAAACAGGAAGAAGAAAATAATTCAGAGGGTGAAAAGCCATAGCAGATCAGCATTTTTCAGGATACTGATAAAAGCATGGAAGGGGTTGAATTAGAAGTATGAATAGGTTGTTTAAGATAAGTAAAGGCGCAGGGAGTATCAGATACAGAGTTATCTGCTGCTTTCTTGCGGCTTTTTTTATTACGGGAGCTTTGTTCGGAAGCAAAGGACCGATAAATGCGGAGACGATCTCCGGAGGAGACAATGAGGAGATAACCGTTGATCCTACAAATTATGGCATAGGTTATTCAACGGTACTCTATGATAATACCAGCGGACTTCCGACCTCCGAGGCGAATGCCATCGCCCAGACAAGCGAAGGCTTTATATGGATCGGCAGCTACAGTGGACTTATCAGATATGATGGAAATACCTTCGAACGTTTTGATTCGACAACAGGTATCACCAGCGTTGTAAGTCTCTATGTAGACAGTAAGGACAGACTCTGGATCGGAACAAATGATAACGGCGTTGCCGTGATGGAGAGGGGCGAGCTTACACGTTACGGCATTTCTGATGGACTTAGATCTTCTTCGATAAGATCTATCGTTGAGGGTAAGGACGGAGATATCTATATCGCTACAACACATGGACTCTGCATGGTAGACAGCGATATGAATCTCAGCATCCTGGATGAGAAGCAGATAAATGATGAATATATATGCGAGCTTCGTCTTGCCAAGGATGGAACAATCTATGGTGAGACTCTGGACGGCGCGCTTTTCATCATAGAAGATCATAATGTAACAGGCTTTTTCGAAGGCTCAAAGCTTGGAATAGACAATATATATACCGTGCTTCCTGACGATGATAATCCGGAATATGTATACATAGGAACAGAGAATTCTAAGATATACTATGGAAATCTTAAAAATGGAATGAAGGATATGAAGGAGATCAATGTGTCGCCACTCAGCAGTGTTATTTCCATGGAGCATTTCAAGGATCAGATCTGGATATGTGCAAATAACGGTATAGGAATACTTGAAAATGGTAATCTTGAGGTTCTTGAGAATATTCCGCTCAATAATTCGATAGGCCATATGCTTGTTGATTATCAGGGCAATGTCTGGTTTACGTCATCACGTCAGGGCGTTATGAAGATAGTTGCAAACCAGTTCACCAATCTTTTTGAGTGGTATCATATTCCTGACAGAGTAGTAAATTCAACCATCATTTATGATAATATGCTCTTCATCGGTACTGATTCTGGACTTATCGTTATCGATAAGGATAAGGTGGTAGAAGATATTCCGATAAAGGAGATAGATACTTCATATTCATTTATAAAGGATTTCAAATCGCTTCAGACCTTCTTCGCCGGCATAAGGATCAGATCGATATTCCAGGACAGTGACGGACATCTCTGGTTCTCAACCTACAGTGACAGAGGACTTGTAGAATATTATGACGGAAAGCTGAAGGTTTATAAGACTACAGAGGGCCTGCCTTCCGATAAGGTCCGTATTGTCTGCGAGAGGAAGGATAAGGTAAAAATGGTTTCCTGCAGCGGTGGTATGGCGCTCATCAAGGACGGCAAGGTTACAGAGTTATATGATGAAAAATCAGGCCTCAGCAATTCTGAGATACTGACAGCCATAGAAGCTGATAACGGAGATATGATCATCGGCTCCGACGGCGGAGGATTATACATCATTTCCGATAATAAGGTAAAGAACCTGGGCAGAAATGAAGGACTTGAATCAGAGGTTGTTATGCGAATCAAGAGAGATGCTACAAGAAATCTCTACTGGATCATAACCAGCAACTCGATCGCGTATATGACAGATGATTATAAGATAACAACTATTGAGAAATTCCCTTATTCAAACAACTTTGATATCTACGAGAATTCCATCGGAGAGATGTGGATACTCAGCAGCAACGGAATATATGTTACAACCTCTGAAGAAATGATAGCGAATGGAGATATAAATACAGTCTTCTATAACCGCGATAACGGTCTTCAGATTGTTTCAACCGCAAATTCATACAGCGATATAACATCTGACGGATACCTTTATATCGCAGGAACTACAGGTGTTGTTAAGGTAAATATCGAGAAGCCTTTCGAGGACGTAAGCGAGTTCAAGATGGCGGTTCCTTATGTTGATGTTGACGGCGAAAGATATTATCCGACTGAGGATGGCAGGTTTGTAATACCTTCAAGCACATCGCGTCTTACCATTTACAGTTATGTATTTACGTATTCTCTGCTGAATCCGATGGTTACCTACACTCTTGAAGGCTTCGATGGAGAGGAGAGAACCGTTTCAAGAACCAATCTTGAGCCAGTTGATTATACGAACCTTGATGGAGGAACATATCATTTTAAAATGGTAATCCAGGATTCCATGGGCCACGGCAGCAGCGAGATGACTATCGAGATTGAAAAGACCAAGGCATTCTATGAGAAGTTATGGTTCAAGGTGCTCTGCACGATCGGTGCAATACTTCTGATAGCCCTGGTAGTAACCTTCTTCGTTCGTAAGAAGACTAAGGCACTTCTTAAGAAACAGCAGGAGAATAAGCTGTTTGTAAAGGAAATGACCGAGGCCTTCGCGAAGACGATAGATATCAAGGATAAATACACAAATGGTCACTCAACCAGAGTTGCCGAATATACGGCGATGCTTACCAGAGAGCTTGGATATGATGAGGAGACGGTCGATAAATATTATAATATCGCACTTCTCCATGATATCGGTAAGATCGCGATACCTCCGGAGGTTCTTAACAAGCCGGGCAAGCTTACTGATGAAGAGTTTAAGATCATCAAGTCACATTCTATGCAGGGCTACAGAGTACTGAAGGATATCAGTATCATGCCGGAACTTGCAATCGGTGCAGGCATGCATCATGAGAGACCTGATGGAAAGGGATATCCAAACGGACTTAAGGGTGATGAGGTCCCGAGAGTTGCGCAGATCATAGGCGTTGCAGATACCTTTGATGCGATGTATTCTGACCGTCCTTACAGGAAGAGAATGAATTTCGAGAAGGCGGTTTCAATCATTCAGGAGGTTTCCGGCACACAGCTTTTCAGCGATGTAGTTGATGCTTTCATGAGACTTGTTGCAAAGGGTGAATTCCGTGATCCGGAGGACACCGGCGGCGGAAGTACAGAGGATATCAATAATATCCATAAGAAGTTCGAGAAAGAAGAGCAGCAGGAAAAAGAACAGAGCAAGCCTGATGACAGCAAAAAGGGCTAAAAAGCCTTAAAGGGTCCGGAAGCATATAAAACCGGGCCCTTTTTTATATGTACATTTATCGCTTGGAACATGCACTACCAGGGAAATGTGACAAGCAGCATAACGCGGGAAGCATATTATATGACTTTAGTCATATTCAAAACATTTCTTTATTCACTACAAAAGAAAAGTGAAAATGATTATTATCTACGTATAGAACAGATGATCAGGCTTTACTGTGGTCACCGAAAGAGGATAAACAAAACATTTTAAATAAACCGGCGTATGGTTATAAATTTCAGGAGAAAGAATATGGAAACAATCTTAAAGACAAAGGATCTGACCAAGAAATACGGAAATAAAACAGTTGTGGACAATCTGAATATCGAGATCAAAAAAGGAGAGATATTCGGACTGCTCGGACCGAACGGAGCCGGAAAAAGCACAACGATGAATATGATATGTGATGTTATAAAGCCTACGCTCGGAAGTATCGAGATCATGGGAAATGAGCTTAAGAAGGATAGAAAGAATATCCTTTCGAAGATTGGATATATACCTCAGGAGCTTGCAATTCACGGCAACCTTAAGGCGTGGGAAAATGTAGAGCTTTTCACTTCATTATACGGTATCAAGGGCAAGGAGCTTAAAAGTGCAATCGACGAAGCGCTTGAATACGTAGGACTCAGTGAGAGGAAGAATGATTATTCCAGAAACTTCTCCGGAGGAATGAACAGAAGACTGAATATTGCGTGTGCGATCGGACATCATCCGGAGCTTTTAATCTTTGATGAACCTACGGTTGGTATCGATCCGCAGTCAAGGAATTTTATCATGAACAAGATAAAGGAATCCAACAAAAACGGAGCAACCGTCATTTACACCAGTCACTATATGGAAGAGGTTGAGGCCATCTGTACCAGAATAGCGATCATGGACAATGGAAACATTATAGCCTGTGGAACAAGTGAGGAGCTGAAGAAGCTCGTGGTTGATGATACAGAGAAGATAACACTTGAGGAAGTATTCCTTACACTTACAGGCAAGAAGCTTAGAGATTATTGATTAGCGGGAAGATTTGGAGCTAAGGAGACAACATGATCAGATATCTTATGAAAAACAATTTTAAGCTGATGATAAGAAGTTCGCTTAATATATTTCTTTTTATAGCCGGACCTCTGGTGGTAATGCTGGTTCTTTCAAG
>ONVE01000218.1 GCA_900321215.1 uncultured Eubacterium sp.
AAGCTCCTATAAATGAAAATGGAAGTATTCCTTACGGATATACAGGAGAGTTCGGAAGCTCAAGAGTTCTCCTTAAGACAGCTCCAGCCGGTACAGGTATCATCGCAGGTGGTCCTGCTCGTCGTGTCCTTGAGCTTGCAGGTTACAAGAATATCCGTACAAAGTCACTGGGATCAAACAACAAGCGTAACGTTGTTCTTGCAACACTTGAAGGACTTAAGGCTATCCAGAGTCCTGAAGAGATCGCAAGACTTCGTGGCAAGTCAGTAGACGAGATCCTTAACTAGGAGGTAAGAGAGAATGGCAGATACAATTAAGGTAACACTTGTAAAGTCACCTATCGGAGCAATTCCGAAGCACAGAAAGACTGTTGCAGCTCTCGGTCTTACCAAGATGCATAGGACAGTTGAGCTTCCTAACAATGAGGCTACAAAGGGTATGATCGCTCAGGTTAGTTATTTGGTTAAGGTTGAGGAAGCATAGGCGAAAGGGAGGTTCATTTCATGGATTTATCAACATTAAAGCCAGCTGAAGGCTCTGTAACAAGAGACGATTTCAGACGCGGCCGTGGACATGGTTCAGGTAATGGCAAGACTGCCGGTAAGGGACATAAGGGACAGAAGGCTCGTTCAGGAGCTCCAAGACCAGGTTTCGAAGGTGGTCAGATGCCACTCTACAGACGTATTCCTAAGAGAGGTTTCAAGTGCAGAAACTCTAAGGAGATCGTTGCTATAAATGTAGACGTATTAAACAGATTTGACGAGGATTCAGTAGTAACAGTTGCCAGACTTATCGAGGAAGGCATCGTTAAGAATCCAAGAGATGGTGTAAAGATTTTAGGAAATGGAGAGCTCACAAAGCGTCTTACTGTAAGTGTTGATGCAGTAAGCAAGGCGGCTGCTGAGAAGATCGAAGCAGCAGGTGGAAAAGTTGAGGTGATGTAATATGTTCAAAACCCTGGCTAATGCTCTTAAGATCAAAGAGATAAGAAACGGGATACTATTTACATTATTTATAGTTGTTATTATCAGACTTGGCTCACTCATTCCATCACCATATATCAATCAGGATGCAGTAAATAATTATTTCCAGAGTGATGCATTTAACTTCTTAAATGCGTTTACCGGTGGTTCATTTACACAGATGACGATATTTGCTCTTGGTGTTACACCATACATCACTTCATCCATCATCATGCAGCTTCTTACGATTGCCATTCCGGCACTCGAGGAATTGCAGAAGGACGGAGATGACGGAAGAAAGAAAATGACAGCCATTACAAGAGTGGTTTCAATTATTCTTGCTATCATCGAGAGTATCGGTCTAACAATCGGTTTCAACAGAGAAGGACTTCTCACAGAGACAGGATTTAAGGCAGTATTTGTTATCATCATCACACTTACAGCCGGTAGTGCTCTTGTAATGTGGCTTGGTGAGAGAATTTCAGAGAAGGGTGTTGGAAATGGTATTTCCATCATACTTCTTGTAAACATTGTTTCTAGAATGCCAAACGATTTCAAGAACCTTTATGACATGTTCGTAAAGGGTAAGGATATTGTCCATATGATCTTCTCTATAGTGATCATTGCAGCAGTTGTTATCCTTACTACAGTTCTTGTTATCTTACTTCAGGATGCAGAGAGAAGAATTCCTGTTTCTTATGCACAGAAGATGCAGGGAAGAAGAATGGTTGGAGGAAGAAGTTCATATATTCCGCTTAAGGTTAATACCGGCGGTGTTATGCCTATCATCTTCGCATCTACACTTCTTTCAATTCCTACGATAGTTATCAACCTCTTTAGTGTAAAGGTTACAAGTACATTCTGGTCAAAAGTGCTGCAGGGGCTCAGTTCCAATTATTGGTTCAGACCGGGATATGGATATGCTTATATAGGACTTGCATTCTACGTACTGCTCGTTGTATTTTTCGCATATTTCTATACTTCCATCACATTCAATCCGATGGAGGTTGCTAATAATCTTAAGAAGGGCGGTGGCTTTATACCTGGTATCAGACCTGGTAAGCCAACCCAGGAGTACCTTAATAGGGTTCTTAATTATATAGTAGTAATAGGTGTTATCGGTCTTATCATCGTTGCACTTATTCCTATCTTCTTCAACGGAAGATTTTCTGCTGACGTTTCCTTCGGTGGTACATCACTCATCATCATTGTTGGTGTTATCATTGAGACAATCAAGCAGATAGAATCAAAGATGGTAGTAAGGAATTACAATGGATTCCTTAATGAACAATAGTTTATATCCGAAAGGGTAGACTTTAACATCAGTTAATAGTTTCAAGGGATTGCAGGACCAGGGTCCTGTAATCCCTAAAACTTATTAATAAATGAAATTATTTAAAAGAGAGTAAAAAGTGGAGAGTCACTGGAGAAGTTAACTTTTTTTGGGGCTTGAGGCAGCAAAGTGTAAAGGAGGAGTAAAACTAGTGAAGATCATAATGCTTGGCGCACCTGGTGCCGGTAAGGGAACACAGGCAAAAATGCTTGCAGAGAAATATGGAATACCACATATCTCAACAGGAGATATCTTCAGAGCAAACATCAAGGAAGGCACAGAGCTTGGAAAGAAAGCTAAAGAGTACATGGATAAGGGACTTCTCGTTCCTGATGAACTCGTTGTTGACCTTGTAATGGACAGATTTAAGGCGGATGACTGCAAGAAGGGTTACATTCTTGACGGATTCCCAAGAACAATTCCTCAGGCAGAGGCCCTTGACAAGGCACTTGCTGCTGCAGGAGAGAAGATGGATTATGCCATCAACGTAGAAGTTCCTGATGAGAACATCGTAAACAGAATGTCAGGAAGAAGAGCATGCGTTGGATGCGGAGCTACATATCACATAAAGTACAACCCTACAAAGGTTGAGGGTATCTGTGATGTATGCGGCAAGGAACTCATCCTTCGTGATGACGATAAGCCTGAAACAGTTCTTAACAGACTTAAGGTTTATCATGATCAGACACAGCCGCTTATCGATTACTATGGTAAGGCCGGTATCGTAAGAGAGGTTGATGGAACCGTAGATATGAACGATGTATTTAATGCAATCGTTGATATACTTGGTGAATAATAAAGATTTTGTTTGACAAAATCGTAAAATTGATTATTATTTAATATTAGTGTGCAAATTGTTATTTTAGAAATAAGAGGAGAAAGTAGGATTTATGTCAAAGGTTGATGAGATCGAATGCGAAGGAGTAGTAATTGAGAAACTTCCAAATGCTATGTTTCAGGTTGAATTAGAGAATGGTCATCAGATACTTGCCCATATCAGCGGTAAGCTTAGAATGAATTATATCAAGATACTTCCTGGAGATAAGGTTACGGTTGTACTTTCTCCGTATGACCTCTCAAAGGGACGTATCACCTGGAGAGCAAAATAATAAAACAGTAATATTGAAATTATTTTTAAATGCAGGCAGAATATGCTGTATTTTGACTATATTTTCCTTGAATGAGAAAAATATAAAAAAATGCAAATATTTTGCTTGCATTTTGTTGTATAAAATGTTATCATTTTAATCCGTAGCGGGTTTAGTCTGCCCTTTTGGCAGAAAAGCTGCTAACCAGATTGTGAAAGGAGAATATTTTAATGAAGGTTCGTGCATCAGTTAAACCGATTTGCGACAAATGCAAAGTCATTAAAAGAAAAGGCAGAATTCTTATAATCTGCGAAAATCCAAAGCACAAGCAGCGTCAGGGCTAATCCTCTGGTGTTAATGAAAGAGGCTGTAAAGGACGGTGTACATTGCTTTACTGCCTTATTTGTGCGTTCCGGAACGGCTGCTCAGGCAGAGGGGATTCTGGAGGAGATGAACTACCGTGTTCGTCATGCACGGCGGTTGCCGCTGTGCGGCAATGAAAGATAGAAGCGGCTGTAACATATTCTTAAACGTCATTTATTCATCCTATGCCTTGGATGAAGGGGTATGTTATAATTCTATATTTTATTACTGAATAATATGGAGGACTTATCATCCTGTATACATTTCACCTTCTGACTCCATACAGAAGTTACTGAGAGGATAGGTCAGACAGTATGGTTGAGCCGATAATGATGAAGGCTCGGATTAATAATATGATTTAACGGAGGAATTAAGAAATATGGCTCGTATTTCAGGTGTAGACTTACCAAGAGAAAAACGTGTCGAGATTGGTCTTACTTATATCTATGGTATAGGTTTACCAACTTCAAAGAAGCTTCTCGCTAAGACAGGCGTTAATCCTGACACAAGAGTTCGCGATCTTACAGATGATGAAGTAAAGAAGCTCAGCGAGGAAATCAATGAAACTCTTACAGTTGAAGGTGATTTAAGAAGAGAGACAGCTCTCAACATTAAGCGTCTTCAGGAAATCGGCTGCTATCGTGGTATCCGTCACAGAAAGGGACTTCCTGTTCGTGGTCAGAACACAAAGAACAACGCACGTACACGTAAGGGACCT
>ONVE01000198.1 GCA_900321215.1 uncultured Eubacterium sp.
GCTTATTTACTTTCACAGCAGCCTTCTTCTTACGCTTAAAATACATAAAGCCAAGCTTTCTGAGCGTTATATCCGCCGTGAAGAGAAGCAGTGCAAGGAGTACCAGTATCCATGTGATAAAGAATCTTCCGGTATAGTGCTTGTTCATTTCCTTCCAGATATTCTCCTTCATATTTATCTCACGGCCGTATTTTTCTATATACTCCCTGAAATTCTTACTGCTGATATCAAATCTGTATTCCTTAGGATACTGAAGGACAGCGGCTGTATTTACGGAATTAATGACCTTTCCGTCATCCTCTCTGACAACATTCAGATCATATACTCCGGCCTCATCCTCATCAAGAACCGCCTGATAAAGTCCCGGTTCAACCATTCTGAATTCGAGCTTTCCTTCCTTGCCCTCAGGATTCTTATAATCCGCATAAATGGCAGTTCCGTTTCCGAATTCATTTGTCTTATAGGTAACGACTGTTTTGCCGTTTTCAGTCTTAGTCTCGACCTTGTCAGAGATACTCATATTATCATTTATCGTGTAATCCACAAGTCGCTTCCACATCGCCGCGTAATCATTTTCGCCGCTCAGATTTGCGGACCATCTGCCGGAAACATCCGTATTCCATGCAGCAGTCCTTCCCAGACCATACTGCCATACGGTAAGTATCGGATCGTCGAGATTACTTACTATAAGGCCTGTGGACATCTCCTTCGGGCTTGAAGCTATATAGCCGAGAAGATTCGGCCAACCGCCCGTGAAAAGCCCCTTGGTCACAGGATGTGATCCCGAAACTGACAGAGAAAAATCACCGTTCTGCAGGTAATTACTCATGCTGAGATATATCTCCTGGGTGAATATCTTCGGAATATCGTTCGCTCCTCTTGAGAAATAGTACCTTCCGCCGCAGGCTGCCGCCAGACGGCTGAGGAGCATTACATCCGAATAATCTCCAACAGCAACAGTAGAAAGTGTAACCTTATTATCATTTATCAGCTTGATCGCATCATCAAAATCCTGTGTCTCGCCCATTCCGTCAGTCAGAAGGATGATATGCTTATTGGCCGCATTCACGTCCTTGATGCCATTTGCTGCAGCAAGGACCGCAGGCTTAATGGTCGTTCCACCGCCCTGATTTATTTCTTTAATTGCCTTTTTGATACTTTCCTTGTCGCTAGCCTTCTGAACAGGCACAGTCCATTCATACTGATCGTCAAAGGTAATGACGCCGACATAATCATTCGGCGACAGATTTTCTACCGCAAGAATGGCAGCATTAAGCGCTACATCAAGATTCGTTGCACCGTTTCCGCCTGAAGATTGGTCAAGCATACTGCCCGAACGGTCGATAACCATTATCATGGCAGTTGACGGCATTTCAACCATGCCTCTCATAGACATATCTACCGGAAGAACCTTCTCTACGGCAGTATCCCTGTAGCCGCCCAACATAAAACTGTTTTCGCCGCCGCAGCAGATGAATCCGTGTCCGTAGTCCTTAACATATTCCTCCAGATTATCTACGAAGCCCGAAGGTACATCGCTTAAAAATACATTGTCGAAGATAATGCTCTCGTATGCGAGCATTTCCTTCAGTTCATCCGGAGCATTTGAGGCACTCACGCTGTCATAATTAACGCCTGCCTGCTGCAGAACCTTCTCAAAAGCGCTGTCACTTCTGCCGCTGCCGAAAACCACAAGCACAGCCGGAGCATCTCCTAAAGCCGTAAATACATTGAAGCTGTCATTGTCTGGATTCTCGTCCCCCTCTGCCTTGATGGAAAGCTTAAAGCTTCCGGACTTATCCTTATCAACCTTATTTTTAAATGTGTATCTGTTCGAGCCCTTTCTTAAGCTTATCTCATCCTGATACACCTTGCCGTCGCCGTCCTCAAGATATATGACCGCCGGAGCCTCAATATTACTAATGACGGTAACATTTATACTGAATATCTCTCCGTAGCTTACACTTTCCGGCAGGGTCGCATTTTCAATATATGCATCAGGCTTTTCCTCATCCTCGAAAATGATGCTGAGTATCTCGATATCGCCGCCTGTAACCGCTGCGGCGGTATTCATGACATTTCCCTCAGTTTCCCTTCCGTCGGTAATGATTACTATCCTTCCCGCACTGTCTGAAGGGATCATTGTCATGGCCCTTCCAACGGCCTTTTCTATATCTGTCGCGGAATCATTTACAACAGCCATAACACCGCCGTAGCTTTTCTCATCCGTGACAAACTGATCTATCGAAGTATCCTTGCCGAATACTATTACTCCAAAGTTATCCGTTTTTCCCGCTGACTTTACCTGCTTACTGATGTAGGAGCTGATCTCGGAAACATTTGCGGAATTACTTACAGATGCATCCACAAGGAAGATTGTCGTCTGGTCGATCGCACCTATCGGGATATAAGGCTTCAGAAGCGCTGCCCCGAGAAGAAGTATGGTAAGTACTCTCGTCACTATGTAAAATACACCTCTGTAGCGCATGCTCTTTGCATAAATGATGAATTCCGCCAGAACTATAACTATCGCCAGAATTATAAGCATGCTGCTTATCTTCTTACGAAGCACTCCTCCGGTATAATCGCCAGTGCTTACGGTTCCTTCAGACACCGCACGTCCGTCTGACTCTGAAGCCGGAAATCTTACAACGAATTTCTCCGCGCCCTCTCCTACTGAAATGGTGAAAACTCCTGCTTCGGTAAGCTTCTCTCTAAGCAGAATCGAGTCATAGATAGGAGATGGATTGGCAAGAAGCGTATCTCCTGCCGTATAATAATTCTTGATAAGTATCCCTGAATCAGAGAGATAGCTGATCGCATTTGACATGAAGATAGGAAATTCCGCACTGAGAGGAAAATCCGATTCTCTTATGTCGAAGCCGAGAACTATATATCTTACTCCGTTCTTCTCACCGTAATAACCAACCGGATCACCGTTATGCTCTATAAAGCTTTCCGCCCATTCAGGCACCTTCAGTACTGCCGCCTTATTCACTCCGAGCGTAAAATCAGCCATGACTCCGGTAAGCGCTGTATCCCTGAAATTCAGTACCGCTCCTTCAAGCTCCTTCTCAACCTCCGCCTTATCTTCCGGGATTCCGAAACGAAGTACGCCGCTAAGACTCCTGTCGCCGCTGCCTTTTCCTGAGCCGCTCTGTCCGCCGCTTTCTCCGCTTCCGCCCTGTCCGCCACTCTGAGACGATGTATCATACTTAGCTGTAGTTCCTGCGTCATATATTATGATATTCGGATCTCTCTTCTCAGCACTGCTGTCATCCGCAGCGATCACTATGTCATGCTTTGCGATAGCAAGAAATGCCTTCTCGATATAGATATTTCCCTGACCTATCAGCATGCCGCGGATATCATTTTTCTTATCCTTTACAACAAATGAAGTATTATCTCTGTCGAGACTGTCAGAGCCGCCTCCGTCAAAGCTGATGCCGGAAAGCTCCACTCTCGCACTGTTTCCTTCCCAGGTTACACCCTTAAATACAGCCGTTGCCGAAAGTCCTGCATCGCATTTAAGATTACTTATACCGAGAACCGCTCCGTTTTCATCGAAGAGAGTTACCTCAAATTCAGCAGAGCTGTCACTGTAATTACTGATGCCTGCCGCAAAATCATATAAAGGTCTCTCTGTCGAAGACTGTGATGAAGCCGCAAATGAAAGGCTGCTTACCGCAGCATTTTTCGAGCCGCCTCCGTATACTCTTATCTCCGCATCCAGCTTCTCGCTGTAATCAACTGCGCCCAGAGCGCCGCTTCCGTCAGTAAAGATGATCACATGAAGAGGCTCCTCGCCTGCACTCTCCTGCATGGTCTTTACTATATCAAAGGCATCCTTAAGATTACCTGCCTCGTCAGTTGCAGTAATATCCTTCAGTACTCCCGCAACCTTAACCTTATCGCCTGAATTTGCGATCCTTATATCAGTCGAACCGCCGGAGGTGATGACCGTAAAGCTTGTATCACCCGAGCTTTCAACCATTTCGACAGCCTCTGAGACTGCCTTCTCAAGTCTTGTAGCTTTGCCATCAAGGTGCATCATTCCTGCCGAGGTATCCATAAGGATAAGTACATTTCCCTCACGGCTCCTTCCGGTCTTTACCCTCGGAGACATCAGTGAAAGTATCAGAAGAAGCACTGCAAAAAGCTGCAATAACAGAAGTATATCCCTCACGAACCGGGATCTTTTTGTTCTGTTTGCAGCCCTGTCAAATAACTGTTTCCAGAGAAGGTTTGAGGATATCTTCGTATCCTTCCCTCTCGGTCTTAAAAAATATAAAATTATCAGATATGGCACCAGGACCAGAAGTCCCAGCGGCAAAAGCGTACTAAATGTCATATATTTCTCTTAAGCCCTCAAAGATAATTCTCTCCGCCCCTTCATCTGTAAATGCCCTGACATAGACATTCTGATACTTTGAAGAGGTCTTCTCGATCATTTTGCTGAACTCATCAAATGCTTTCTTATATTCACCAACGGTACCGCTGTCCATGGTAACCCTGATCCTGCTCTTCTCATTCTCCATATCGATGAGATTATGGGTACCCATAAATGACGGATCCGCCTCAGTCCTGTCAAGCACATGAATAAATACCGCCTGCTGCTTATTGTATGCAAGAAGCTTCTGCAGCTTTTCAAAATTCTCCTGCCTCTCAGGAGAGATGACAAGCCTTTCATCCATCAGATCGGAAATGATGATGGTCAGGCCGCTGCCTCTTTTCTTCATTTTCCTCACCGAATCGTAAATATCAAGAGACCCGGAAAAGTTCACACCGTCAAGGTAAGACCCTGCTATCCCAAAGGCCTTCACTCCTCCGCTAAGACTGAGCGGCTTATCCATACGCTGCATGTCATATAAGAAAACATGATCATTTCCTGACAGAGCTATATATGAAAGCGCCGCAGCAAGCTCGGAGGCAAGGCTTTTCTTGGAAGGTTCTCCGTAATCCATGGACGCACTGGTATCAAGCAGTATGCTGATATAGCTTTCTCTCTCCTCCACGTACTCCTTCACAAAAAGCCTCTCTGTCCTGCCGTACGCATTCCAGTCTATACGTCTGATATCGTCCCCCTGCATGTATTCCCTGAAATCAGAGAATTCAGCCGAAGAGCCCTTTGCAGCGGATTTTCTTGCTCCCTGCATAACGCTGGTACTCTTCTTCGAGACCGCCAGACGAAGTCTCTTTATTTTTTCAAAGAAGCTGTTGTCTATCATTTTTCTACCCTACGACTGAAGTATATTTCTAATCACATCATCAGCGGTTATTCCCTCGGATACCGCATCAAAGCTGAGCACAAGTCTGTGGCGGAGCGCCGGATATGCAACATATTCAATATCCTCAAAGGAAACATTGAAGCGCTGCTCCATAAGGGCTCTTGCCCTCGCGCCTCTGACTACAGCCTGAGCTGCTCTCGGGCTTACGCCCTCTCTGATATATTTATTTTTGGCATGAGTCGCCATTATGATATCCATGATGCGGTCCATTACGGCATCCGCAACAGGTATCGACTGCGCAGCCGCCCTCATTTCCAGAAGCTCCTGACCGTTCAGGATATTCACTATCTCCTTCTTCTCGCTTCCCTCGGTAAGTCTGATTATCTCACGAAGCTCATCCTTAGCCGGAAATGGAACCAGTATCTTAAACATGAATCTGTCGAGCTGGGCCTCAGGAAGCGGATATGTTCCCTCGGTCTCGATAGGGTTTTCGGTCGCCATTACGAAGAAAGGCTCCGAGATTCCGTAGCTCATATTTCCGACAGTTACTGTATGCTCCTGCATGGCCTCAAGAAGAGCCGACTGGGTTTTAGGAGTCGCTCTGTTGATCTCATCGGCAAGGATAAGATTTGCAAATATAGGACCTGCCTCAAATCTGAAGGTATTTCCGGAATCACTGTGCTCGATGATATTTGTACCGGTTATATCGCCCGGCATAAGATCAGGCGTGAACTGTATCCTCTTAAAAGGAAGTCCGACAACCTTGCTGATGGTATTTACAAGCCTCGTCTTACCAAGTCCCGGCATACCTTCAAGGAGAACATTTCCTCCGGTTATAAGTGCCAGAAGAGAAAGTCTGACTGTATCCTTCTGTCCGACTATCTCCTTCTTTATCTCATTTTCACAAAGCAGGATCTTCTGCTGTAATTCATTTATATCCATCTTAATCCTCCACAAGATTTCCAAAATACTCCCTGATGATATCTTCCATGCCCGGCGGATATTTACCGCTTTCTATACCCTCGTAGGCACTCTTCTCATACTCACTGATAACCTCTTCATAAGGAACGTGCTCGCCCTCCCATGCAGGGCCGTTTTTAGTAGAACCATAATCGGATGATCCGCCTTCGCCGTCCTTACCGTCAATTCTTGAATCTTTATCGCCCGGAATGCTTATATAATCATGCGAAACATTGCTGCTTCCTTCGCCTCTTCCGGAACCGCCGCCTTCCTCAGTGCCGCCGCCTTCCTCGGTGCTGCCGCCCTGCCCGGTGCTGCCGCCCTGCCCGGTGCTGCCGGTATTTCCTTCACCACCGGTACTTCCTTCACCGCCGGTATTTCCTTCGCCTCCGGTACTTCCTTCACCACCGGTGTTTCCTTCGCCGCCTGTGTTTCCTTCGCCTCCAGTGCTTCCTTCACCGCCGGTATTTCCTTCCTGTCCGGTGCTTCCTTCACCGCCGGTATTGCCCTCCTGTCCGGGCTGGCCGGAATTTCCTTCCGTCGTACTGCCGTTTTCCTTAAGCTTTTCTCTCTCTTCGGCAGCCTTCTCAGCAGCTTCCTTCATGCGTTCCGCGCTCTCCGGATCATCATCAAGCTTCTGCTTTGCATTTGACATATCACTTAGTTTATTCTCTATATCATTATATTTAAAATCCAGCTTGTCCTTTGCCGCATCAACCTTATCCATGTTGTCGGCATTTTTCAGCTCATCCCTTGATTTTTCAAGGCTGCTTATCATATCATCGATCTTCTTCTGTTCTTCCTTCGAGAGCTTATTGCCAAGATCTTCCTTGGTATTTTTCAGCTCCTCTATCAGATCGTCCACATCATCTATGGCCTTTTCAGCTTCCTTCCTTGCTATATGGATATTCATCGCCTCGGTCTTTGTCTTGGAAGGAAGAAGAACCGATACTATGACCGCTGTAAGAAGCAGTGTCAGTATGCATATAGCCCTCGGTCTCGGCAGAAGCCTTACCCTTATACTGCCCTCCTTAGCCTTCATTCTCTTAACCGCATCACTTCTCTGAAGCCTGTAGATATCTTCATCCTTATCTATAGCCTCAAATGCAGTCACCACTCTCTCGTGAAGTCCGTGGCTGTCGATATCGAGAGCCGCCTTCCTGTCATTTATACGCTTCAGCATTCCTACGGTAAGTCCTGCTGTAAACCCTGCTGCGATCAGTATCACCGCTATCAGATTTGCATAGTAAAATGGAGTTAAAAATGCGATGATCAGAATAAAAAGTGCCGCAACAAGTCCTGCGGACAATCCACGGATCATCCACTTCAGAAGTATTGCAGCATTCATTTTACCTTTATGGGACTTTATAGTCCTTTTAATGTATTCCTTTTCTTCATTTTTTCCCATAGTCCGTCCCTCCGGATCATTTTCTTCTCTTCAGAGGATCGATCCTCCTTGCCGCAAGATACATGAATAATACAGTCATTATGATCATTGCTATAGTGGATATCAGTATCCAGCTGTAGCCCTTATCAAAGCTTGCAAGATCCTCAAAAGAACTTACACTTATAAAATACATCTTTCCGTTAGCTATCATGAAAAGCTCTTCAAAGTATAAAATCGGATTAAAGAGCAGGAAGATACTGCTTATTATAAGCTTTCCGAAGCTTATTATCTCAACAGCCGCGATAAGTATGGTTCCGAGCGCCATGAAAAACATGATGGTGAATGAAAGTATTATCGCTGTCATTGACTTTCTGCAGATAGCCGATGCATATATTCCGATGCTCGCTACGAAAAATGAATATACTACCATCATTCCGATGAACATAAAGAGCATGCTCCAGCTGATGCTTCCGCTGACAAATGAAACCGCCACAAGCGGAAGGCTTGCTATAACAAACATTAAGACTCTGATAACAACAGAAGAAAGCTTTCCCCAGACTATGGAAAACGGCTTCATCGCTGTAGTTAACATAATATCAAATGTCTGTCTCTCCTTCTCCCCTGAGATCGACGCACCAGTCATTACCGGAATGATAAAGCTGACGATTATCATCTGGACTATGCTGACAGCAGGAAAAAGCCCGCTGAAGCTGTTATAATCCGCAGATTTAACATTTCCCTTACCGAAGAAGGTATCGATAGCAATGATAAAAGCTATCATTACGATCACCTCATAGATGAAAAGCTCTATGAAGAATCTTTTTCCTCTGGAAGTGATCTTTATATCCTTTTTAGTGATCGGATTGATTTGCATTTTCTTCTCTGTCTCCTGTTAATTGCATGAAAAGTGACTCAAGACTGTTCTCTTCTTTGGTAAAGCCTGTTACCACAACTCCGCTGTTCATTACCTGAACAAGGTATCTGTTAACGGCCTCATCATCATTACTGCTGATGACTAACTGGTGCTCCATAACCGATACAAGCGATATCTCCTGAAATTCCCTTGCCTTCTCAGCCGCTGTTTCAACATTATCTCTAACATTTATCATGATCCTGGTATTGTTTCGGCCTCTTCCCAGGATATCGTCTATGGTTCCTGCTGCAACTATCCTTCCATGGTTCATGATGCCTATACTGTTGCACATTTCAGAAAGCTCTGACAAAATGTGTGAGCTTATGATGATGGTCTTGCCCATGCTCCTTAGATTGAGCAGAAGCTCCTTCATTTCAAGTCTTGCTCTTGGGTCAAGTCCCGAAGAAGGCTCATCAAGTATCAGAAGCTCAGGGTTGTGAAGAAGCGCTCTCGCAACGCAGAGTCTCTGCTTCATACCTCTGGAAAGCGTGTCTACATTTTCGGAAAGCTTATCGCTGAGATTGACCAGCTCAAGCAGTCCGCTTGTCAGGCTTTTGGTCTCACGGTAGCTTATTCCGTAAAGCGAACCGTAGAATTCCATATATTCACTGACCTTCAGATTATCATATACTCCGAAGAAATCCGGAACATAACCGATCTGCCTCTTCACAAGAGCCATATTGCCGAACTGCGATATACCGTTGATCCAGATATTTCCGGAGGTCGGACGAAGAAGTCCGCAGACCATACGAATTGTTGTGGTCTTCCCTGCACCGTTCGGTCCGACAAATCCGAAGAGATCTCCCTTCGGAACGTGAAGATTGATCCCGGCTACAGCCTGAAAATTATTATAATATTTTACAAGATTCGTTATATATAGCATTTTTTATCTTCTCTCCACGAATTCTTTGCTGATGTTCTGATCTTAATCGTCGAATACCTTATCTTCCTGATATTCAATATACTGATAGTAAAGGCCGTATGATAATTCGTTTATATCTCCCCTGGATATTCTGTCATGTCTGCCTGTAAGGCCGATAACAAATGCATTTGAATCAGCCTCAAGCTCCTCCATTCCAAAGAGAAGAGCCGCAACCGCCGAGCTGTCTGCCTTATCATTATTCTCAAAAGCCTTCGGGATATATGAACTGTCGCCTGACAGATAATATGTTCCGAAATATATCAGATCCTTACTGATATCAGAACTTTCTCCCGGCTTTGCTCCCTTGACGATGCTGTAGTTATTGCCCATGTAGACCAGATAATAGTCAATATCATACTCCGTATAGTTTGTGATAGTACCGTATCTGCCGGCACTGAAGTTTTTATTTAATTCAACCTTGATGCTTCCCGAAGCGTCATTCTCAGACTGCATTACGAAATATCCCTTATCAAAAGCATTCTGTCCTTCATGACTTAAGCTTAATGTATTTCCTTCCGCTGTCACACCGTAGGTTGTATTCTTTCTTCCGTTATATCTTCCGGAATAGTTATAGATTGAACCGACTCCAAGGATGTCATCAGCCGTCTCGAAGGAGATATTTCCTTTCCTTGTCGAAAATGCCGCCGCATAGGTTCTCTCAATCTTATCGCCATCCAGAGATGCGAGCGACACGCTGGCTACATTTCTCTCTGAAAGCTTATATCTTCTTGCAAAGATCATGACAACTATCACCGCAATAACCGTAAGTGCAGGTATCACTGCCCAGAAATACTCTCTCCGATTAAACTTCTTAAGTATCAGATAAAGCACCGGCCCGATCAGAAGTACGTAGCCCACAACAAGCCACTTAAGTCCGACAATCTTGATATTCTTAAGTCCCTCAATATACTCGAAAAACCTGGTCATGCTGTCATAATCAACACTGCTGCTGTTTTTATCATAGTAAAATGAAGAAGCATTGTAGGTCATATCGTAAAGATCCTTGATATATCTCGGAGCACCTAAGTTTTCGGTAAGCCCTTTATCTCCCAGCGATACACTTGCAAGATACAGCACACCTTTATCGACTCTCTTGTAATATCCGTCGATACCGAACCCCGAATAATAATATGAATATCCGTAGATTATATCTGCAGTCTCAAGGTTTAGAAGCTGTGTATTTACGCCCCGTCCGCTGATCGTAGCATCTATAAAATTCTTACTGAAGCCTTTTATGGAAAGACCTTCATTTGCACCTGTACCAATGATAAGTATACCGCCGTCCGAAACGAAGCGTTCAATCTTTGCGATATCAGATGCAGCAAGAAGATTAGTATCATAGCTGTCGATAACGATGTAATTAAGTGCCGGAAGCTCCTCATTTAAGTTCGCCTTAGAAAGATCCACTGTCTCTACCGGTACGTCGCCGTTAAGTCTGGCGAGCTTATCTCCGTCAAGCGAAAGATATGACATTTTATCATAAATGCTGCTGTAAACACCTACTCTTACAGGCTCTGTAGGAACATTCAGGAAAACCTGGGCATTCTCTGTATAAAGTTCTTTTTTCTGATTATCCAGGATAGCGAGCGGCGTTTCGAATTCTTCATTAAAATAGCCGACCGTAGGAATCCTTAATGTGAAGCTTTTCTCTGTTCCCGCCGGAAGAGAGATCTTCGTATCATAGGAAATAGAATCTGAAGAATTATTGATCACGGACATTCTGACATAGCCGGAGAAATCCTTAGCGCTGTATGCATAGATAGTAACATCATATGCATCCTCTCCGCGGAGCTTTACAGCTTCTCCACGAAGCCTAAAGCCATAATCCTCCTGCGCGGCATCAGCCCTTATTATGCTTAAGAAAAGTGCTGCTCCCGCCAATATTACAGATAATATTATGATTATTATCCTGGATTTACCGGTAATTCTGCTGCCGATCATTTTCGTATATCCCCATTTCATAAAATCACTCTGCATAAAGCAGATACTAAAAACTTCTTCACCAAAAAATATGATACCACACGCACATATATACCATCAAACAAAATGTTTTATAATATTTGCCAAATGAATCCTGTTGTGCTATCATCCTAAAAGTAAGCAGAACAGGTAATCGCGGATGATATATCTTTCCTTATGTTACAGCTTTTTGCTGTCAGGAAAATGATATCATATGAGGAAAGTCCGGGCTTCACAGGGCAGGATGCCGGATAACGTCCGGGAGGGGTGACCCTCGGAAAGTGCAACA